>NZ_JBFOCN010000065.1:0-74059 GCF_040907815.1 Aeromonas sp. s6 | reverse complement strand
TTTGATGCTCGATGCTGTGAGTGCCCACACAGATTGCTTGATTCAAATTGTTAAAGAGCGTCACGCTTATCGCGTTGAGGAGGCGCATCTTACGCCCCTCACTTCGAAAGTCAAGCGGTTGTTTTCGCTTTTCTTTCGGCGCCCACCTCATCAGGAGGCTAGCTCATCAGTTCGGCGTGGTCCGCCGTGCTTGTAGGGGCGCATTATAGGGAGCCGCGCCGTGATGACAAGAGCTTTTTGTAAAAATGCGCTCGTTTGCTGAAAAAGCAGGCTAAACCCCATGAAATGAGAGTTTACCCCAGTTTCATGCCGCTTTTTTGTTCATACCGTCAGTCTGGGCCTGAATGTAGTTGACCCAGCTGGTCGCCCTGTCTTGCCAGTTGTTCTGCTGTTGCAGCTCGCGAGCCAACACCAGCGCCTGAGCATATTGTTCTTTATTGAGGTGTGCCTGCACCAGCAGGGCCTTGGCTCTGTTGCCCTGCTCTCCCTTCACCGACTTGATGGCCGCGAGCTGGGTCATGGCGGCATCCGTCTTGCCCTGTTGCAGCAGCAGTTCGGCGGCTCGCATGGCGGCCTTGGGGTGAGCATGTTCCCGGGCAAGCAGCTGCCAGCTGTCCACAGCCTTCGGCCACTCACGTGCCCCTTCCCACAACTGGGCCAGCAATTGGCGATTCTCGGCGTTCTGCTTCATCACCCCCTTGGCCATGGCAGACTCCAGCAGACGCGCACCACGATAGGGCAGTCCCTGCCAGGCATACAGGCGGATCAGCTGGTTGCGGGCGGCGGCATCATCCATCAGCTGACGGTCGATGGCGGTTTGCAGCAGTGCAAGCGCTCGATCACCACGCTTGGCGGAGAGATTGAGCGACACCGCCTGCTGCCACCACTTGCTCTCTTTCGGCTCGCGGCGGATCAACTCTTCGGCCTGATCCGCAGCCACGCCGTAACGCTGCAATGCAGTGAGAGCGGAGAGGCGGATGATGGCCGCCTGCTTCTGCCAGCTTTTCTTCAACAGTTGTTCACTCTGGCTGGCTGCCTCGCCGTACTGCTTGTTGTGGTAATAGAGGCCAGCCAAGCGCAGACGCAAGGCATCGTCAGCCTTGATGGCCAATGCGGCCTTGTAGCTGGCGATGGCGCCGGACCAGTTGGATTGCTGGGCCTGGATATCCCCTCGCAGACGCAATAACTGAAGTCGTTGCTGCTCTGGCCACTCTTTATAAGCAAGAGCCTGCTCCACGTAGCGACTCGCCTGTGCGGTCTGCTGCAGGTTGGCGGCCAGAGAGGCTTGTAACTGCGCCAGCCAGGCGTGCTCAGCCTCGGAACCGGGTTTGAGCACAGCCGCCTTGTTCTGGGCCTGTTGCCACTTGCCGGATTGATAGAGCTTCATCACGGGCTCCAGCTGGCGGGAGAAATGAGGGCTCACCTCCATCGCCAGACAGGCTTGGCTGACCAGAGCCAGCAGACAGATCCAGATCCGCAACATGGTTATGACTCCAATTTGAATTTGAGCGTGATGACTTGCACCAGCTTGTCGGTGGCGCCCGGCCTAGGCTGATAGCGCCACTTGTTGATCGCCTGAATGGCCGCTCGCTCGAACTGGCGCTTCGGCTTGGCCTCGACCACCTCCACATCCTGTACCCGGCCGTCGGCATCGACGCTGAAACGCAAGGTCACGGACCCCTCAATGCCGGCCTGCTGGGCCCGGTAGGGATAAACAGGCTCAACCCGTTGCAGTGGCATCAAGAGGTCGCTGGCACCGATTCCAGCGCCCTGCTGCTGACCATGGAAATTGCCGCTCGCGACCGGAGTGGGACTGGTCGCCACGCCAGGGGCAAAGACCTGTACCGCACTCAGGGTCGAGACCAGATCCAGGCTCGGCTGTACCGAAGGCAACGGGGCCGCCGCAGGCATGGGCAGCGGTGTCGAAGCCAGCGCGGCAGGCGGCTCCGGCAAGGGTTCCGGCTCCTGGGGTACCGGCCGCTCACGCACCTGTACCTCGGTCACCTCGTTCTGCATGTTGATGACGATGGATTTCTGTTCTGTGGTCGCCTTCTCCCCTCCGGGCGGCTCCACCAGGGTGGCCATGAACAACAGGATGCCCAGACTGAGGGCGATCCCCAGTCCCAGGCTCATCAACTTGTGTTTCATTTCGGTGCCACCGCCACGGCGATGTTGGCGATGCCTGCCGCCTTGGCTTCATCCATCACCCGCACTACCTTGCCGTGGGGTACCCGTTCATCGGCCTGGATCACCAGGCTTGCCTCGGGCTGCTCCGCCAACAGTCGGGCGAGGGTGGCCTGCACCCGTTCCACATCCACCTGTTTGCGGTCGAGGAAGATCTGCCCCTGAGCACCGATAGCCAGCATGATGCTGGACGATTTCTGCGCCTTGGCCTGGCTGGCCTGGGGTCTGTGTACCTCAAGCCCGGCTTCGCGCACGAAGGAGGTGGTCACGATGAAGAAGATCAGCATGATGAAGACGATATCCAGCATGGGGGTCATGTCGATCTGCACTTCATCGCGCTGGCGTTTGGATTGCCGTCTCATTGCATTACCTTCTCTTCTCGCAGGCCGTCCCGGGTCTTGGCCAGCGCACGCTTGGCCTGACTCTCGAGCCGGCTCAGTAACAACACGCCGGAGAGGGCCACCACCATGCCTGCCATGGTGGGGATGGTGGCGCGGGAGATCCCGCCCGCCATGCTCTCCGGGTTAAAGCGGTTGGCCGCAGCCAGCGCATCGAATACGCCTATCATGCCGGTCACTGTACCCAGCAACCCCAGCATGGGGCAGAGCACCACCAGGGTGCGGATGAAGATCAGATGACGGTTGAGCGCCAGCTCCACTTCTGCCAGCCAGCGCCCGCGAATCGCGCGAGCGTGCCAGCTGTGACGCTCGCGACGCGCCTGCCAGCGGCCCAGCAGCTGACGCTGCAACGGTGCAAACCCCAGGTTGAGGTAGAGCAGCCGCTCGATCATCAGAATCCACATCAGCACCAGCAAGGCCAGAATGACCCAGAGCACCGGGCCGCCACGGCCCATGAAACTCTGCAACTGCTGCCAGATGTCGAGCATCATGCTACCCGCTCCACCCTGTCACCATTGCTTTCGGCCCGCTCGGCCAGGATCCCGGCCACCTGCTGTTCCAGCACGTTGGAGAGCTCGGTGAAACGGGACTGCAACAGGCTGTGGGCCAGGATCAGCGGAATGGCCGCTACCAGACCCTGCACCGTGGTGACCAGGGCCATGGAGATGCCGCCCGCCATGATCTTGGGATCGCCGGTACCGAACTGGGTGATGGCCTGGAAGGTGCCGATCATACCGGTCACTGTCCCGAGCAGACCCAGCATGGGGGCGATGGCCGCGATCACCTTGACCATGCCGATGCCGCGCTCCAGGCGAGGGGTTTCTTGCAGGATCGCCTCATCCAGACGCAGTTCGAGGGTCTCCATGCTCAGTTCTGGATGCTTGTCAGCCACCGTCAGCACCCGGCCGAGGGCGTTGTCGGCATGATATTCACCGCTCTTGAGTTGGCGACGAACCCGACCCAGTTCGCGAGAGAGGCTCCACAGCCGTACTCCAGCGATCCCCAGGCCGATGGCTGCCAGCAGCACGATGATGGCGCCGACCTGGCCGCCCTGCTGGACTTGCTGCCAGAAGGTGGGCGCCTGGGCCAGCATATCGAGCAGAACACCGTGGGAGGGATCCAGCGGCAACGCTTCTCCCTCCTGACCCTGATAAGCGGCCACAGCGGAAAGCACGCTGCCTGGCAGGCCCAGCACCGGACTCAGGCCTTCGGCCCCCGGTTGCAAGAAACCAGCATCGCCCAGCAGGGCGAAGCTGCCGATCCGGGTCAACGTCTGCTCGCTGGCAACGCCCTGGGCATCGAGCACCTTGCCGTTGAACTGGGCAACCCGGCCCGATTCGCGGATCTCCTGCAGCAAGGTGGCTGGCAGCAGGGCAAGGGCGGCGCGATCAGGCACCTGTTTATCCTGTGCCATGGTTTTCAGCGGGGCGAGACGATCAGGATACTGGCCCTCGACGGCGGATTCGCTCAGCAACTTGACCGCATCGCTGGCGCCCTGACGGGTGACCGCAAAGATCTCGTTCATGTCGCCGGAGGCCTGCTCCCACTGGGTATTGAGCTCCACCAGCTGCTTTTCATTGGCCGCGAACTGGCTGGCCAGCTCCTTGCTCAGGCGCTGGGCCTCGGCCAGCTTGGCACGGGCACTGCTCAGCTCCCTGGAGACAGACGCCAGATCCTGCTGAGCCTTCTGCTCACGGGCCTGTTCCTGCTGCTGCCAGGCTTCCTCGGCCACGGCGGCTGTGGTGCCCAGAGAGAGGGCGAGGGCAAGGGGTAACCACTTCATGGTGACGCTCATGACTGGGCCTCCTGACCACGGCTGACGGAAAGGGGGACATTCAACAACTGGGGAACTTTCTTGTCGGCAGCCATTTCCAGCGCCTCGGCGATGGGGGAGAGCCACTGGCCGTCGAGGGCTTGCCACTGCTTGTGCTCGGCAGACCAGCGCCACGCCTGGGAGCGATCGGCGGTCATCGCCAGCAGGGAGACCCGGCCCAGTGCCAGCACGTCGACCCGGCGCGGTGCGCCATCCAGCACCAGCTCGGCGGAATAATGGTCCAGCCTGCTGCCGTATTCGGCTTCAATCTGATAGGCCTGCAATAGCTGGCGGAACTTCTCCGCCTCGCTCACATCGGCTCTGGCCAGCGTCGCTTTCAAGGCAGCAACCCGCGCCAGACGATCCTCCCTGCGCAGCGGGATGTCATCCTGTACCAGCTGTTCCAGATCGGCTTGCATCTGCAGCATCAGGGGGACAAGCCCCTGCCTGGTCTCCTGTACCGCTTCCAACTGCTGGCTCAGCTTGCCCAGCTCGTTTTGCTGATCGGCCACCAGAGACTGCATGTAGCGGTTGTAGGCTTCCAGATCCCGCAGTTGCAGTTGGGCATTTTGCAGCTCAATCCTGGCGGCGACGGCGCCATCGGCGGCTTTCTCCACACGCAGCTGGGAGGCTTTCCCGTCGGCGATACTGTTCTTCAATGCTGGCGCAACCACCTCTTCGGCGGACACGACGCAATGAACGGCCATGGGTAACAAGGCCAGACCCCAAAACTTGTTCATGATATAAATCTTAACAATGATAACTATTCTCATTGTCTCAAAGAGTAGGGTCACTGGCAATCAGATGATTTTCTTGGCCTCTGGCCGAAAAAACAGGATACTTTTTAGACAAGTACGGGAATAACTGGCGTTGGTAGTCGCAACACCATTTTAAATAACTAAAAAATGTCTTTTCGATCAGCAAGATAAGTGATCGAAAAAGGAGACTTACATGTTTAACGATGCGATCTGGGAACACATAGATCGGTTCACCAAGGCGAAGAAGACCAGCGAGATCCAGCAACAACTGGAGCGCTTCAGTCATCAGATGGGGTTTGATTACTTCCGTTTGCTGATTATTTTCCCCATCAGTATGCAGAAATCCCATGTGGCCTTGTTCAACAACTGCCCCACCAGCTGGTTTGATGCCTATTCGGAACGGCACTACCTGACCCAGGATCCGGTCGTCTTCCTGGGGCTGAAGCAGACCCAGCCCATCTTCTGGAACAAGCTCGATTGCGATGCCCCCTGGTTGCCCAGCGCCAGCAGGGAGGTGATGAACCTCGCCGCCGACTTCGGGGTGAGGAACGGCGTCTCCTTCCCGCTGCACACGCCGCAGGGGGAACACGGCATCCTCTCTTTCATCAGCAAGGAGAAGTCCAATTCCGATCTGATGTTTGAAAACGTTCCCCTGCTGTCATTCTGTGCCAGCTACATCTTCAACTCGGCCCTGACCCTCATCAAGGCCAGGCCAGACCTGATGAAATACCTGGCCGAGCTGTCGGATCGGGAGAAGGAGTGCCTGTTCTGGGCCAGCGAGGGCAAGACCTCCTGGGAGATCGCCACCATCCTCGGCATCAGCGAGCGAACCGTGAACTTCCACCTCAATCAGGTCACCAACAAGACTGACTCGCGCAACCGCAACCAGGCGATTGCCAAGAGCATCTCCAGCGGCATCATTGTGCCTTCCCTGGACGACGTCACCATCACCAACCTGCGGCTGTCGTAGCCTGTTTTGCCAAAACAACAAGAGCCGCAATGCGGCTCTTTTTTCATTTCCGGCGACGGCTTATTCCACAGTCACGGATTTGGCCAGGTTGCGTGGCTGATCCACGTCGGTGCCCTTGATGAGGGCGACGTGGTAGGAGAGCAACTGCAGCGGCACGGTATAGACGATCGGCGCGATCATCTCTTCCACGTGGTTCAGGCTCATCACCCGCATGGTCTCGTCGCTCTTGAAACCGGCGTCCGCATCGGCGAACACATAGAGGATACCGCCACGGGCACGCACCTCTTCCACGTTGGACTTGAGCTTCTCCAGCAGATCGTTGTTCGGCGCCACGACGATGATGGGCATCTCGGCATCGATCAGCGCCAGCGGGCCATGCTTCAACTCACCGGCGGCATAGGCCTCGGCGTGGATGTAGGAGATCTCCTTGAGTTTGAGCGCCCCTTCCATGGCGATGGGGTACTGGCTGCCACGACCGAGAAACAGGCTGTGGTGCTTGTCGGCAAACTCTTCGGCCAGAGTCTCGATCTGCTTGGCCAGGGCCAGGCTCTCCTTGATACGCACAGGCAGGGCTTGCAGCGCCTTGACCAGTTCGGCCTCGGCGGCGGCGCTCAGGTTGCCACGGCAGTGACCGACGGAGGCCACCAGCATCAGCAGACCAGCCAGCTGGGTGGTGAACGCCTTGGTGGAGGCCACCCCGATCTCGGCACCAGCCCGGGTCATAAAGGCCAGGTCGGATTCGCGCACCAGGGAAGAGCCCGGCACGTTGCAGATGGCCAGCGAGCTCATGTAGCCGGACTCCTTGGCCAGGCGCAGGGCGGCCAGGGTATCGGCGGTCTCGCCGCTCTGGGACAGGGTCACCAACAGGCTGTTGGGGCGCACCACCGACTTGCGGTAGCGGAACTCGGAGGCGATCTCCACGTCGCAGGAGACGCCGGCGATCTCTTCAAACCAGTAGCGCGCCACCATGCCGGAGTTGTAGGAGGTGCCGCAGGCGACGATCTGGACGTGCTCGACCTTGTCGAAGATGGCGCGGGCGCCGTTGCCGAACGACTCGACCACCACGTGATCCGAACCCAGACGACCTTCCAGGGTATTGGTGATGGCCTTGGGTTGCTCGTAGATCTCTTTCAGCATGTAGTGACGGTATTCACCCTTGTCACCGGCATCGTGGGAGAGCTCGGACTCCAGCTCCTCGCGCACCACGACCTCGCCGTGGGTATCGAAGATGTGTACGTCGCGGCGGGTCACTTCGGCCACGTCACCCTCTTCCAGGAAGATGAAGCGGCGGGTCACCGGCAGCAGTGCCATCTGGTCGGAGGCGATGAAGTTCTCGCCGATGCCGCGGCCGATCACCAGCGGGGAGCCGGAGCGGGCCACCACCACACGGCTGTCGTCACGGCTGTCCATCACCACGGTACCGTAGGCGCCGCGCAGCTGCTTCACCGCTACCTGCATGGCCGCCAGCAGGCTGGGAGCGGATTTCAGCTCGTGGTGCACCAGGTGGGCAATCACCTCGGTGTCGGTGTCGGAGCTGAACACATAGCCCAGCGCCTTGAGCTCTTCACGCAGCTCTTCGTGGTTCTCGATGATGCCGTTGTGCACCACCACGATATGCTCGGAGACGTGAGGGTGAGCGTTGCGCTCGGACGGCTCGCCATGGGTAGCCCAGCGGGTGTGGGCAATGCCGGTACCACCGTGGACGGACTGCTCTTCCAGCGCCTTGGCCAGTTCGGCCACCTTGCCCAGCCGACGCACCCGCTGCAGCGGCTGGTTGGCGCTGAACACGGCGACACCGGCCGAATCGTAGCCACGGTATTCCAGACGGCGCAGGCCCTCTACCAGGATTTCAGCCACATCACGTTGGGCGACGGCCCCGACGATGCCACACATACACTTCTCCTTGAGACGTAAGACGTTAATTCGGTTGGATAATGGTTTGTTCAGGTCAAACGGCCACGGGGGCGCAAATCAGCGTGATCCCCCTGGCCTGAATCTGTTCTCGGGCCGCATTGCTCAGCCCCTCGTCGGTCACCAGGGTATGGATGCCGGACCAGGGCAGCTCGAGATTGGGGATTTTTCGGCCGATCTTCTCCGACTCCACCATGACGATGACCTCCCGCGACACTTCGGCCATGACCCGGGAGAGGCCCACCAACTCGTTGAAGGTGGTGGTGCCCCGCTCCGGGTCGATGCCATCGGCACCGATGAAGAGCTGGTCGAAGTCATAGGAGCGCAGCACCTGCTCCGCCACCTGCCCCTGGAAAGATTCGGAGTGGGGATCCCAGGTCCCGCCAGTCATCAGCAGGGTGGGTTCGTTTTCCAGCTCACGCAGGGCACCGGCCACATTGAGGGAGTTGGTCATGACGATGAGGCCGCGCTTGTTGCCCAGCATGGGGATCATGGCGCTGGTGGTGCTGCCGCTGTCGATGATGACGCGGTTGTGATCGCGGATCCGCTCGGCGGCGGCGCGGGCAATGGCCAGCTTTCGATTCGAAACTTGTTCCGGGTTGCTGTCCACCACCATCTCGTTGGGGAGGGGAACGGCACCGCCGTAGCGACGCAGCAACAGGCCACCGGTCTCCAGCACCGCCAGATCTTTGCGGATGGTCACCTCGGAAGTGGCGAAGTGTTTGGCCAGGGCATCGACGCTGACTTCCCCCTGCTCCTGCACCAGACTCACTATGGTGTGACGGCGCTGCTGTGTGTTGCGTTTGGTCATTTATAAGTTTCGATTCGAAAGAATGGCGAAATATTAATGCCTTTTCGGGAAAAATCAAACGGCAAATAGGATCCGATTTGGTTCGATGCCAGAATGAGGAGCCGATTTGCGACGAGGACGCCATGCAAAAACGACTCATCTGGCTGGTGGAAGATGAAGCCAGCATTGCCGATACCCTGATCTATGCCCTGCAGACCGATGGTTTCGAGGTGGAGTGGTTCCCCCTCGGTCAGCCGTTGCTGGCGCGACTGGAACAGACGCGACCGGATTTTTTGATCCTGGATGTGGGGCTGCCGGACATCAGCGGTTTCGAACTGTGCAAGCGGGTGCGGGCACTGACCGATATTCCCCTGATGTTTCTCACCGCCCGCAGCGAGGAGATAGACCGGCTGATCGGGCTGGAGATAGGGGCAGACGACTATGTAGCCAAACCTTTCTCGCCCCGTGAGGTGTGCGCCCGGGTGCGGGTCATCCTGCGCCGCAGCCAGCCCGCCCCCTCCCAGCCGATACAGCCACTCGCCCTGGACGAGGAGCGGGCACGCATCTGCTTCCTGGGCCAGCCCCTGACGCTCACCCGCTATGAGTACCTGCTGCTCAAGACCCTGATGCTGGCGCCGGGTCGGGTCTACTCCCGCCAGCAGCTGATGGATCTGGTGTGGCAGGATGCGGAAGAGAGTCTGGATCGCACCGTCGACACCCACATCAAGACCCTGAGAGCCAAGCTGCGGGAGCGGGACCCTGACGCCAACCTGATCCTGACCCACCGCGGGCTGGGCTACAGTCTGGAGCTGGCATGAACTCGGGGTGGCCGGGCATCGGCAGGGGGATGAGATGAGAATCGGATTGCAACTGCTGTGCGGCCTGGTGCTGATCTTCGCCCTGGCCGCCTGGTTCGTGCTGGAGATCTTCGTCGAGGAGATCAAGCCCGGGGTACGCAGCGCCACCGAAGATACCCTGGTAGACATGGCGCAGATGCTGGCCCCCCTGGCCCTGGACGACATGCAGGAAGGAAAGATGGCGAATGGCCGGCTGGCCAGCGCCTTCACCCGCCTCAACCAGAGTCCCATCAATGCCCTCATCGATGGCCACCTCAAGCAGCAGGCGGAGTACCGCATCTATGTGACCGACGCAAAAGGCAGGGTGGTCTACGACTCGGACGGGGTGGATCTGGGCAAGGACTACTCGCGCTGGAACGACGTCTACCTGACCCTGCGCGGCGAATATGGCGCCCGCAGCACCCGCAGCGACCCCGACGATCCCGCCAGTTCGGTGATGCACGTGGCAGCCCCGCTGCGGGAAGGGGATGACATCCTCGGCTCCCTCACCGTCGCCAAGCCCAACAGCACCCTGCAGCCCATGATAGAGCGCAGCGAACACCAGTTGCTGAAAGGGGCGGCCCTGCTGCTGTTCATCTCGCTGCTCATCGGCGCCTTGCTGGTGTGGTGGCTCAACCGCGCCATCGGCAAGCTGGTGCACTATGCAGATGCAATCAGCCAGGGTCAGCCCGCCAGCCTGCCGCGCCTCTACAGCCCCGAACTGGACAGGCTAGGCCACTCCCTGGAAACCATGCGCCGTCAACTGGACGGCAAGGCCTATATCGAGGCCTATGTCCACAGCCTGACCCACGAGCTCAAAAGCCCGCTGGCGGCCATTCGCGGGGCGGGGGAGATTCTGGCCGAGGCGCCGCCGCCGGACATCGCAAAGCGCTTTATCGGCAACATCAATCTGGAGACGGCCCGCATGCAGCAGCTGATCGAGCGCATGCTGCAACTCGCCCGCCTCGAATCAGGGCAGGGGCTGGACAGACAATCCGTCGAGCCGGCCCGGCTGGGCAGACGGGTGCTCGACGCCCGCCAGATCCAGGCCCAGCGCCGCCAGATCTCCCTGCACGCCGAGCTGGGGGAAGGTCAGAAGCAGAAGTGGGATCCCCTGCTGGTGGAGCAGGCCCTTGGCAACCTGCTGGACAACGCCCTCGATTTCGCCCCCGTCGGCAGTACCCTGGTGCTGAGCGGCGCCATGGAGGAGGGGGGTTATTGCTTCCGGGTGCGGGATCAGGGGCCAGGCATTCCCGACTTTGCGCTGCCCAGGATTTTCGAGCGTTTCTACTCCCTGCCAAGGCCAGACAAGGGAAAAAGCAGCGGCCTCGGGCTCAGTTTTGCCATGGAGGTGGCACGCCAGCATGGCGGCCATCTTGCTCTTGCCAATCAGCCGGACGGGGGGGTGCTGGCCACACTCTGGCTGCCCGGCAACTGAGGACACTTCACACCAAGCACACAGAGCCGGGCTAAGCTGCACCTCCTCGATGACGACCTTCCCCGTCGATGCGCATTCATATTAATCAAGGAGATAGATATGCCCCGTATGCTGTTGTCCGGTCTGCTTGCCGCTGGCCTCTTCTGTGCACTGCCTGCCAGCGCCGCTTCTGGCTGCATGCTGTTTGCGGATGGAACCGGCAAACCCGTCAGCACCCAGGGGGACTGTGCCGCCCAGTTGACCCCGGCCTCCACCTTCAAGATCCCGCTGGCACTGATGGGCTATGACAGCGGCTTTCTGGTGGATGAACAGCTGCCGGCCCTGCCGTTCAAGGCCGGTGATCCTGATTTCCTGCCGGAATGGAAACAGACCACCACCCCGAGCAGCTGGATGCAATTCTCGGTCATCTGGTACTCGCAGCGCCTCACCGAGTGGCTGGGAGAAGCTCGCTTCCAGCACTACGTGGACAGCTTCGACTACGGCAACCGGGATCTCGAAGGCAACCCGGGCAAGCACGACGGTCTGACCCAGGCCTGGCTCAGCGCCAGCCTCGCCATCAGCCCCCAGGAGCAAGCCCGCTTCCTTGGCAAGATGGTGAGCGGCAAGCTGCCGGTCTCCGCCAAGACCCTGCGCCATACCGCCAACCTGATGCGTCAGCCCGACATCGACGGCTGGCAGATCCACGGCAAGACCGGCATGGGTTACCCCAAGCAGCTGGATGGCAGCCTGGACAGGGAGCAGCAGATCGGCTGGTTCGTCGGCTGGGCCAGCAAACAGGACAAGACGCTCATCTTCGTCCACACCGTCATCCAGACGCCGGGCAAGCAGTTCGCTTCCCTCAAGGCCAGGGAGGAGGTGTTCGCCGCCCTGCCGGCCCGGTTGAAGACACTCTGATGCCAGCAACACCGGCGCCTGGCGCCGGTTTTTTTATCCCCCTTCACCACCACTTCACACTGCCCCATCCTCCCTTCACGCGACCCCGGCACACTCCCGTTCAACAACAAGGAGACGTGTCATGGTCAAACAGATTTTCACCCACAAGATCGCCCTGCTGCTGTTGCTCTGCCTGCTGATGATGATCCCGGTTCACGCCATCATGGAGCTGAATCGGGAGCGCCAGGCCTATCGCAGTCAGGCCATTCACAGCATCATGGCCAGCCACAGCGGGCCCCAGCGCCTGATGGGGCCCGTACTGGTACAACCCTATACCCGGGCCGTCACCGTCGAGCAGGATGGCAAACATTTCGTGCGCAAGGAGCAGGTCTATCGCTACCTGCTGCCCAAGAGGCTGGACGTGCGGGCCAGCATGGAGGTGACCCCGCGCAAGCTCGGCATCTATCAGGCCCAGATTTATCACAGTCGCCTCTCTCTCTCCGGCCTGATGCCCACCAGCCTGGCTGACAAGGGGCTGGTGGCCGGCAACCCGAACCTGAGCTTCGACCCGGCGGATCCCGCCCTGGTGCCGGGCAAACCCTATCTCAGCCTGATCCTCTCCGATGCCCGGGGCATCAGCCGTGTACCCGAACTGCAATGGGGAGAGCAACGCATCCCGTTTGCCCCTGGCGCCCAGCTGGGAGACGGGCGAGCGGGGATCCATGCCCCGCTCGACGCCTTGCCAGACGAAGATGGCCGCTTTCACATCGAGCTGGATCTGCAGGGCATGAACGCGCTGGAAGTGGTGCCGCTCGGACAGGACAGCCGGTTTCACCTGAGCGGCAACTGGCCCCATCCCAATTTTCTCGGCGACTTTCTGCCCGGTGAACGCACCCTTGCGGATCAAGGGTTCGAGGCAAGCTGGCAGACCAGCTGGTTCGCCACCGACATGGAGAGCCGCTTCAACCGCATGATGAAGGGAGCCGGTACCCAACTGCCGTCATTCAGCGTCAGCCTGGTGCAACCGGTGGATCACTATCAGCTGAACGAGCGGGCCGCCAAATATGCCCTGCTGTTCATCGGCCTCACCTTCATCAGCTTCTTCATGTTCGAGCTGCTAAAAGGGCTGCGGGTACACCCCATCCAGTACGCGCTGGTGGGCATGGGGCTGGCCATCTTCTATCTGGTGCTGCTGGCGCTGACCGAGCATCTCGGTTTTACCTGGGCCTATCTCATTGCCGCCCTGGCCAGTGTGGCCCTCAACGGCTTCTACCTGAGCCATGTGCTGGGCGGCCCGAAACAGGGCATGGGATTCGCCGCCCTGCTGGGGCTGGTCTACGCCATTCTGTTCGGGCTGCTGCAGGCCGAGGAGACAGCCCTGTTGCTCGGCGCCCTGCTGCTGTTCGCCACCCTGGCGCTTGTCATGGGGCTGACTCGCAAGCTCGACTGGTATCAGGTGATGGAGAGCAGTCCCTCCGCCACCGCATGGGCGGCCCCCCAGCCATCGACCAGTAACACCAGCCATCAGCCATAAGCAAAAAAACCGGCGCCCTCGGGCGCCGGTTTGCATTTCATTGATCGGGCATCACTTCTTCTTGACCGGACGGGGCCAGTTCGGAATGTGGCGCTGGGGCACCCGGGTGATCACCAGCTCGTTTTCCGCCACATCCTTGGTGATGGTGGAACCCGCCCCCAGGGTCGCCCCCTTGCCGATCCGCACCGGCGCCACCAGCTGGGTATCGGAGCCGACGAAGACATCGTCCTCGATGATGGTCTGGAACTTGTTCACCCCGTCGTAATTGCAGGTGATGGTGCCAGCACCGATGTTCACCTTGGCGCCGACGTCCGCATCCCCCAGATAGGTCAGATGACCGCACTTCGAGCCAACCCCCAGCCGGGCCTTCTTCATCTCGACGAAGTTGCCGACATGGGCATCCTGCTCCAGCACGGCACCCGGGCGCAGGCGGGTAAAGGGCCCGACCGAGCACTGGTCGGCAATTTGCGCACCTTCGATGACGGAGTAAGGTTTCACCTCGGAGTGGTCGCCGATCACACAATCCTTCAGCACGCTGCCGGCACCGATGCGCACGTGATTGCCCAGCACCACCTTGCCTTCGATGATGACGTTGACGTCGATCACCACCTCCTCCCCGATTTCCAGGGAACCCCGCAGATCGAAACGGGCCGGATCGATCAGGGTGGCGCCAGCGATCATCAGCTTCTCGGCCTGCATCTGCTGGTAGCTGCGCTCGAGCGCCGCCAGCTGCACCCGGTTGTTGGCCCCTTCCACTTCCATGGCGCTGTCCGGGTGGACGGCGGCGATGGCACAGCCATCCCCATGGGCCATGGCGATGACGTCGGTCAGATAGAACTCGCCCTGGGCATTCTTGTTGTCCAGGCGGGACAGCCAGCTACGCAGCTGACCACCGTTGGCCACCAGCACGCCGGTGTTCACTTCGCGGATGGCAAGTTGCTCGACGTTGGCATCCTTCTGCTCGACAATGCCGACCACCTGACCATGTTCCCGCACGATGCGGCCATAGCCGGTCGGGTTGTCCAGTACCACGGTCAGCAGCGCCATGCCATCGTCGGTCTTGGCGGCCAGCAACCGTTGCAGGGTCTCGGGCTGGATCAGCGGGGTATCGCCGTAGAGCACCAGCACGTCGTCTTCGTCATGCCAGAACGGAATGGCCTGGGCGACGGCATGGCCGGTCCCCAGTTGCTGGGCCTGCAGCACCCAGTTGAGGTCAGATGCCTGGATCCGCTCCTTCAGCAGTTCGGCGCCGTGGCCATAGACCAGGTGCAGCTGTTCGGCACCGATCTGGCGGGCGGTCTCGATCACATGGGAGACCATGGGCTTGCTGGCAACGGGGTGCAGCACCTTGGGCAGGGAGGAACGCATGCGGGTGCCTTTGCCCGCAGCCAGGATCACGACGTTGAGAGACATAGCTAGCCTTTGAAACAGGTGGAAATGCTGGGCGGAGTCTATCCAACGGGCAAAAAAAAAGCGACCCGAAGGTCGCTTTTTGCATCACCGTGATTAACGGTAATTCTTTTTGACGATATCGATAACCCGCAACTGGGCCATCGCTTTGGCCAGCTCGGCAGACGCCTGAGCATAGTCGATATCACCATGGGAGCTGTTGATCCGCTCTTCGGCACGACGCTTGGCTTCCTGGGCTTTCGCCTCATCCAGATCGTCGGCGCGAATGGCGGTATCGGCCAGCACGGTCACGGCTTCGGGTTGTACTTCCAGCATGCCGCCGGAGATGTACAGCACCTCTTCGCTACCATTTTGCTTGATCAAGCGGACCAGGCCCGGCTTGATGGCAGTCAGCAACGGAGCATGACCGTGGCGGAGACCCAGCTCACCTTCGGAGCCTGATACCTGGGCAGATTGCACGCGACCGGAAAACAGTTTTCCTTCGGCGCTCACCACATCCAGGTGAAAGGAGATCATCTCAGCCATGGGCCCTCCTATCGAGGCTTACAGTTTCTTGGACTTCTCGACGACTTCGTCGATGCCGCCAACCATGTAGAACGCCTGCTCCGGCAGATCGTCATACTCGCCCTTCAGGATGCCCTGGAAGCCACGGATGGTTTCCTTCAGCGGCACGTATTTGCCCGGAGAACCGGTAAACACTTCTGCCACGAAGAACGGCTGGGACAGGAAACGCTCGATCTTACGGGCACGGGCTACGGTCAGTTTGTCTTCTTCTGACAGTTCATCCATACCCAGGATGGCGATGATGTCCTTCAGCTCCTTGTAGCGCTGCAGTACGGTCTGAACGCCACGAGCGGTCTCGTAGTGCTCCTTGCCAACCACCAGCGGATCCAGCTGACGGGAGGTGGAGTCCAGCGGGTCAACGGCCGGGTAGATACCCAGAGCCGCGATCTGACGGGACAGTACGACGGTCGCATCCAGGTGGGCGAAGGTGGTCGCCGGAGACGGGTCGGTCAAGTCATCCGCAGGCACGTAAACGGCCTGTACGGAGGTGATGGAACCGGTCTTGGTGGAGGTGATGCGCTCTTGCAGAACACCCATCTCCTCGGCCAGGGTCGGCTGGTAACCTACTGCGGAGGGCATACGGCCCAGCAGTGCGGATACTTCGGTACCGGCCAGGGTGTAACGGTAGATGTTGTCCACGAAGAACAGCACGTCACGACCTTCGTCACGGAACTTCTCGGCCATGGTCAGGCCGGTCAGCGCCACGCGCAGACGGTTTCCGGGCGGCTCGTTCATCTGACCGTAAACCAGAGATACTTTGTCCAGTACGTTGGACTCCATCATCTCGTGGTAGAAGTCGTTACCCTCACGGGTACGCTCACCTACACCGGCGAACACGGAGTAACCGCTGTGCTCGATCGCGATGTTACGGATCAGCTCCATCATGTTGACGGTCTTGCCTACACCGGCGCCGCCGAACAGACCAACCTTACCACCCTTGGCGAACGGACATACCAGGTCGATAACCTTGATGCCGGTCTCCAGCAGCTCGGTGCTGTTGGACTGATCTTCGTAGCTGGGGGCTTCGCGGTGGATGGACCAACGCTCTTCTTCGCCGATCGGACCCTTCTCGTCGATGGGGTCGCCCAGTACGTTCATGATACGGCCCAGGGTCGAGGTACCGACCGGTACCTGGATGGCCTTGCCGCTGTTAACTACTTCCAACCCACGACGCAGACCGTCGGAGGAACCCATGGTGATGCAACGCACGACGCCGCCGCCGATCTGTTGCTGAACTTCCAGTACCAGACCCTGGCCTTGGCCTTCGCTGACAACCTTCAGTGCATCGTACACCTGGGGCACGGCATTCTGCGGGAACTCGATGTCCACCACAGCGCCGATGATTTGGACGATGAAACCGTTACTCATGTCAAATCCTCTAAACCTTTGATAACCCTTGCCTTACACCGCAGCAGCACCGGAAACGATCTCTGTGAGCTCCTGGGTAATACTGGCCTGACGGGCCTTGTTGTATACCAGTTGCAGATCGTTAATCAGGTTGCCGGCGTTGTCAGTCGCGGCTTGCATGGCAACCATTCGGGCTGCCTGTTCACTTGCCAAGTTTTCTACCACACCCTGGTAGACCTGGGATTCGACGTAGCGAATCAGCAGGGTATCCAGCAGTTGCTTGGGATCCGGCTCATAGAGGTAGTCCCAGTGGTGCTTCTTGGCGAGCTTGCTGTCTTCTGTTACGGGCAAAGGCAGCAGTTGATCGACTTTTGGTTGCTGAACCATGGTGTTGACGAACTTGTTGTACACCAGATACAGCCTGTCAATCTCACCGTTGTCGTAAGCCTTCAGCATGACCTTCACTGAACCGATCAGGTCATTGACGCTCGGGTTGTCGCCCAGTCCGGAGACGTGGGCTTTCACCTTGGCGCCGTGCCGTTCAAAGAAGTTGGAGGCCTTGTTACCGATCAATGCCAGGTCAACCTTGGCACCTTTCGCGCTCCATTGCTTCATATCATTGAGGGCAGCCTTGAACAGGTTGATGTTCAGACCACCACACAGGCCACGGTCGGTGGAGACGACGATGTAACCCACTCGCTTCACCTCACGTTCGATGAGGTAGGGGTGCTTGTATTCCAAGTTCCCCTGAGCGATATGGCCGATCACCTTGCGCATGGTTTCAGCGTACGGACGGCTGGCAGACATGCGTTCCTGCGCACGGCGCATCTTGCTTGCTGCCACCATTTCCATAGCGCTGGTGATCTTCTGAGTGTTCTTCACACTCCCGATCTTGTTACGTATCTCTTTTGCGCCGGCCATCTCTTCTCTCCATCAGGTGGCAGCTTGCGCTGCCACACACGCTTACCAGGTCTGGGTTGCCTTGAAGTCATCCAGCAACGCAGTCAGCTTGCCAACGATCGCGTCGTTGTAGTCGGCCTTGGCATTGATTTCAGCCATCAGCTCGGCATGCTGGGTATTGGCGTAAGAGAGCAGAGCGGCTTCGAAGTCGACGATTTTGCTCAGTTCGACATCGGCGAGATAACCCTTCTCGGCGGCGAACAGTACCAGGGACTGTTGTGCCACGCTCATCGGGGTGTACTGCTTCTGCTTCATCAGCTCGGTCACTTTCTGACCGTGGTCCAGCTGCTTGCGGGTCGCGTCATCCAGATCGGAAGAGAACTGGGCGAATGCGGCCAGTTCGCGGTACTGGGCCAGCGCGGTACGGATACCACCGGACAGCTTCTTGACGATCTTGGTCTGAGCAGCACCGCCCACACGGGAAACGGAGATACCCGGATCAACCGCCGGACGAATACCGGAGTTGAACAGCTGGGAGGTCAGGAAGATCTGGCCGTCGGTGATGGAGATCACGTTGGTCGGAACGAACGCGGACACGTCACCGGCCTGGGTTTCGATGATCGGCAGGGCGGTCAGGGAACCGGTCTGGCCTTTCACGGCACCCTTGGTGAACTTCTCGACGTACTCGGCGTTCACGCGAGCGGCACGCTCGAGCAGACGGGAGTGCAGATAGAAGACGTCACCCGGGTAGGCTTCACGTCCAGGCGGACGGCGCAGCAGCAGGGAGATCTGACGGTAGGCAACGGCCTGCTTGGACAGGTCATCATAGATGATCAGGGCGTCTTCGCCGCGGTCACGGAAGTACTCACCCATGGAGCAACCGGCGTAGGGAGCCAGGTACTGCAGAGCAGCCGCTTCGGAGGCAGAAGCCACGACCACGATGGTGTTGGCCAGGGCGCCGTGCTCTTCCAGCTTGCGCACCACGTTGGCGATGGTGGAGGCCTTCTGGCCGATCGCAACGTAGACGCACTTAATGCCGGAATCTTTCTGGTTGATGATGGTGTCGATGGCGATGGCGGTCTTACCAACCTGGCGGTCACCGATGATCAGCTCACGCTGGCCACGACCGATAGGGATCATGGCATCGATGGCTTTCAGACCGGTCTGGACTGGCTGGTCAACAGACTTACGCTCGATAACGCCCGGGGCGATCACTTCGATCGGCGAGAAGCCGTCGTTGTCTACCGGACCCTTACCGTCGATCGGCTGACCCAGGGTGTTGACCACCCGGCCCAACAGACCACGACCGACCGGCACTTCCAGAATGCGGCCGGTACCCTTTACCTTCATCCCTTCGGCCAGATCGGCATAGGGACCCATTACTACGGCACCAACGGAGTCACGCTCCAGGTTCAATGCCAGAGCGAAGCGGTTGCCCGGCAGCTCGATCATCTCACCCTGCATGGCATCGGCCAGACCGTGGATACGAATGATACCGTCGCTTACAGAAACGATGGTACCTTCGTTACGCGCTTCGCTTTTGACATCAAACTGCGCAATGCGCTGCTTGATCAGCTCGGCGATTTCAGTGGAATTCAGTTGCATGCTCTAATACCCCAATCAAGATTGCAGCGCATCGGCCATGCGATCCAGCTTACCGCGGACCGTACCGTCGATAACGAGATCACCGGCCTTGATGAGCACCCCGGCCATCAAGGACGCATCTGTGCTGCAATTCAGCTTCACTTTGCGCGCGAGACGTTGTTCCAGAGAAGCCTGAATATTGGCTTTCTGCTGGTCGGTCAGTTCGATCGCCGAAATCACGTCAGCCTGAACTTCTTTGTCCAGTTCAGCCTTGAGCGCGACGAATTCGGCAACGACCGCCGGCAGCACACCCAAGCGACCATTCTCGGCCATCACCCGGATCAGGTTCTGACCGTGCTCGTTGAGCTGCTCACCGCAGACACCGACAAACAGCTTTGCCAGTTCTTCGGCAGCAACGGAGCCGTTTACCAGGCTGTGCATGGTCTCGTTTTCTGCCACCTGAGCGGCGAAATCAAGCATCTCCAGCCATTGGTCAACCGCCTTGTGCTCAACGGCAAACTCGAAAGCAGCCTTGGCGTAGGGGCGAGCGATTGTAGTCAGTTCAGACATAGCCCCGTTCCCGTTACAGTTCTGCTACCAGTTTGTCGACGATGTCGCTGTTGGCAGCCTGGTCGATTTGGCGTGCCAGGATCTTCTCTGCACCCGCGATGGCAAGAGCAGCAACCTGCTTGCGCAGTTCTTCTTTGGCACGATGACGTTCAGCTTCGATCTCTGCACGGCCCTGAGCCAGGATTTTCTCCCGCTCAGCTTGGGCTCCGACAGCGGCCTCATCAATGATCTGGGCCTTGCGTTTGTTGGCCTGATCGATGATTTCAGCAGCCTGAAGCTTGGCTTCTTTCAGCTGATCGGTGGCGTTGGCCTTGGCCAGCTCCAGATCTTTCTTGGCACGCTCTGCAGAAGAGAGGCCGTCAGCGATTTCTTTCTGACGGGCTTCGATGGCAGCCATCAGCGGCGGCCATACGTACTTCATGCAAAACACTACGAAGATGAAAAAAGCAACTGCTTGGCCGAGGAGGGTGGCGTTGATATTCACAGCCGATGTCCTCTTTAGTTAGTTAATGGGTTCTGCGTGAGTCGTAATGACTTAGGCAACCGCAAACATCACATACAGACCCAGACCAACGGCGATCATCGGGATCGCATCCACCAGACCCATCACGATGAAGAACTGGGTACGCAGAACAGGGATCAGGTCAGGTTGACGAGCTGCACCTTCCAGGAACTTGCCACCCAGGATACCGATACCGATGGAGGCGCCGATAGCCGCCAGACCCATCATCATTGCAGCAGCGATGTACAGCAGGTCCATGTTCAAGTTTTCCATGAGGATCTCCATTTATTTAGATGTAATTGATTGTATAAAAAGGATTATTTGAGTTGCATCAACCATGGTCTTCCTGCGCCATCGACAGATAGACGATGGTCAGAACCATGAAGATAAACGCCTGCAAAGTGATGATCAGGATGTGGAAGATTGCCCAAGGCACGGACAGGATCCACTGTGACCACCAGGGTAACAAACCCGCAATCAGGATGAAGATCAGTTCGCCAGCATACATGTTGCCGAACAGTCGCAGACCCAATGAAACAGGCTTGGAAATCAACGTGACGGTTTCAAGGATGAAGTTAACCGGGATGGCAGCAGGGTGATTGAAAGGCTGAAGCGTCAGCTCCTTCACGAACCCGCTGATACCCTTGACCTTGATGCTGTAGTACAGGATCAAGAAGAACACGCCCAAAGCCATGGACATGGTGATGTTAACGTCAGCAGAGGGAACCACACGCAGATAGGGAACACCCATCAACTGTGCAGCGTGAGGGATAAAGTCAACGGGGATCAGGTCCATGAAGTTCATCAGGAAGATCCACACGAACACCGTCAGGGCCAAAGGTGCGATGACCTTGTTGCGACCATGAAAGATGTCCTTGACGTTACCATTCACAAACTCGACCAGCATCTCCACAAAGCACTGCAGCTTACCGGGCACACCGCTGGTGGCCTTGACGGCAACCTTGCGGAACAACCAGATAAACAGGGCGCCTAGCACGACGGAAAATATCATGGAATCGATATTCACCGTCCAGAACCCGGACCCTACCTGCAGGTGGGTCAGGTGGTGGGAGATATATCCCTGAGGAGTCAGGACTTCTCCGGTTGCAGACATGAGTTTTCCTAATAGTGGTTGTTAAGCGTGAATGAAACTATCCACTGTACAACGAGGGCGAGGATATAAGTGGCGAAGAACGAGGCGGTGTCGACCTCAATCCCGGCGCCAAACAGCAGGGCGAAAAGTCCTGTTGTAGTAATGAGCTTAATCCCTGCCCCACCATAAAAGTCCCGCAAAACCAGGCCTACGCTCTCTTTCGTCACCTTGCGGCGCAGAACCCAGAGCGTGAACAGGGCTTGAGGAACCCAGTACATCCCCCCTCCGTAGAGAGAGGATTGTCCGGCGAACTCTCCCGCCTGATAAAACCAGACGGTGGCGATCGCCAGGATCAGGACCAGCTGACAAACGAGCATAGCCAAGGCCAGCGTCAAACCTTCCAAGGCTATTTTCTGCTTCACCAACCTACCCCTGAACATTACAGAACTGTAAAAAATCGGGATCCGAAGACCCCAGGTTCACAGCTCGAAAAGCCGGTCAAATTATACCCGTGAAGACGGCTATTGCAACATGGCAAAAATCCTTAATTTTTGCGGCTTTCCGCGCGAAATTAAGGTTATGTTCATATCGAAAGTAATGGATGTTTTATTACTACAAAAAGCGTAAAAATCACGATTCTGACAGGCCAAAATAGCCCAATACCCGGTCCAAATCTGCCAAGTTATCGTAACTTATTACTAACTTGCCGCTATCTTTCTTGCCCGGCTGAAGTTGCACCTGATTGCCAATTTTTTCAGAAATCTGGCGCTCGAGATAACCAAACTGCGGATCGCGGACGGGTTCAACCCTGGTTTTTGCCGGTTCCAGTGCTTTTTGCACCAGCTTCTCGGTATCTCGCACTGTCAGCCCCTTCTGGGCCACCAGTTTGGCCAGCTCTGACTGGGCCTGGCCGCTCAGGGCCAGCAGGGCACGGGCATGCCCCATGTCGAGGTCGCCGTGCTCCACGAAGCGCTTCACGTCCTCGTTGAGCTGGTTGAGACGCAGCAGGTTGGTGACAGTGGTGCGGGACTTGCCTACCGCCTCGGCAACCTGCTGGTGAGTCAGTTCGAACTCCGTCAGCAGGCGCTGGAGGGCGACGGCCTCCTCGATGGCGTTGAGATCTTCACGCTGGATGTTCTCGATAAGTGCGATGGCGACGGCCGCCTCGTCGGCGACATCCTTGACCAGGCAGGGCACCACTTCGAGACGGGCCAGCTGGGAGGCGCGCCAGCGGCGTTCACCGGCAATGATTTCGAAACGGTTTTCACCGATGGAGCGAACCACGATGGGCTGGATCACCCCTTGTGCACGGATGGAGTTGGCCAGCTCCTCCAGCGCATCCTGGGACATGTCCTTGCGCGGCTGGTATTTGCCGGACTGCAGCCACTCCACCGGCAGCTTGCGCAATTCCCCCTGATTGGTCGGGGCCATGGCCTGTTCGGTGCGCTGGTCGCTCATCACCTGTTTCTGGCGGGCGGCCGTGCTGGTGCTGAGCAGGGCGTCCAGCCCCTTGCCCAGCCCACGTTTCTTCGGCGTCATATGCTCTCTCGATCTGCGGTGAGCGGCTGGGACTCCTGTTCCTGGCGGCGCAGGATCTCGCCAGCCAGGGCCAGATAGGCCTTGGCCCCCACCGATGATTTGTCATAGTGCATGGCTGGCGCGCCAAAGCTCGGCGCCTCCGCCAGTCTTACGTTGCGGGGAATGATGGTGCGATAGACCTTGTCCCCGAAATGCTGTTTCAGCTGATCGGACACATCATTGGCCAGCCGGTTGCGATGATCGAACATGGTGCGCAGCACCCCTTCGATCTTCAGCTCCGGATTGACCACGGCTGCCAGCTTGCTGATGGTGTCCACCAGGGCGGTCAGCCCTTCCAGCGCATAGTATTCGCACTGCATGGGCACCAGCACGGAGTCGGCGGCGGCCATGGCGTTCACCGTCAGCATGTTGAGAGAAGGCGGGCAGTCGATGAAGACGTAGTCGTACTTGTCCCTGACCGAGGCCAGGGCGTTGCGCAGGCGGATCTCGCGGGCAAAAAACTCCATCAGGCGGATTTCTGCCGCGGTCACGTCGGCATTGGCGGCGATCAGGTGATAGCCTCCCGAGGTTTCGGGGATGATCACCTCGCCGATGGGGGCATCTTCGATCAGCAGTTCATAGGCGGTGCGCTCGACATCGTACTTGTCGACGCCACTGCCCATGGTGGCATTGCCCTGCGGATCCAGATCGATCACCAGCACCTTGCGCCGGGTAGCGGCCATGGAGGCGGCCAGATTCACACAGGTGGTGGTTTTACCCACTCCACCCTTCTGGTTGGCTATGGCAATGACTTTTCCCACACTGTCCCCTAAATGAATGCGGCGGCCCTATTCGGGCTGGATGGCTTTAAACTCCAGCAGATGGCGTTCGCCTTCCAGTTCCGGCACCACCAGCTTGTGGGTGGCAACCAGACGAATGCTGTCAGGCAACTGTGCCAGCTCCTGCTCGGGGTATTGTCCCTTGAGCGCCAGGAAGCTGCCCTCGGGTGACGGCAGATGATGACACCAGCTCAGCATGTCCTCCAGGGAGGCGAAAGCCCGGCTCAGTACACCATCAAATCCGGTCTCGGGTTGATACTCCTCCACCCGGGATTTGACGGGGGTCACATTGGTCAACCCCAGCTCCAGGATCACCTGGCGGATGAAGTTGATCCGCTTGCCCAGGCTGTCGAGCAGCACGAACTGTTTGTCCGGATTGATGATGGCCAGCGGCAGTCCGGGCAGACCCGGACCCGTTCCCACATCGATGAAGCGTTCACCGTGCAGGTGAGGGCTCACCACCAGGCTGTCGAGGATATGCTTGACCAGCATGGCGTCCGGATCTCGCACCGAGGTGAGATTGTAAGCCTTGTTCCACTTGTGCAGCAACTCGACCAACTGCACCAACTGGGTCTTCTGGGTTTCGGTGATAACAATTCCGGCCTGCATGAGCAGGCCGTTCAATCTTTGCAGCATGTTGTCCAACGGGGAATTCCTCAGGCGGTTTTACGCAGCAGGCCGTGTTTCTTCAGGTGCACCAGCAAGATGGAGATGGCGGCAGGGGTGATGCCGGAGATGCGAGACGCCTGACCAATGGTCTCTGGCTTGGCATCGTTGAGCTTGGCGATCACCTCGTTGGAGAGACCGTTGACGTCGCGGTAGTTCATATCCAACGGCAGCAGGGTGTTTTCGTTGCGCAGCTGTTTCTCCACCTCGTCGTGCTGACGCTCGATGTAACCGGCGTACTTGATCTGGATCTCCACCTGATCCGCGGCAGCCGCATCGGTCAATGCAGGCCCCACACCCTCGATGGCCATCAGGGCATCGTAGGTCACCTCGGGGCGACGCAGCAGCTCTTCCAGGCTCTGCTCCCGGGTCAGGGGAGTGTTGACCAGGGCGTTGACGGCCTCCAGAGACGGATGCTGTGGGTGGATCCAGGTCGAGCGCATGCGCTGACGTTCCTGCTCCACCTGTTCCACCTTGGCATTGAACAGGCTCCAGCGATGATCATCCACCAGACCCAGCTCGCGGCCGATGGCGGTCAGGCGCAGATCCGCGTTGTCTTCCCGCAGCAGCAGGCGATATTCGGCACGGCTGGTGAACATGCGATAGGGTTCGCGGGTCCCCAGTGTGGAGAGATCGTCCATCATCACGCCCATGTAGGCCTGATCCCGGCGTGGGTGCCAGGCTTCCTTGCCCTGAGCGCGCAAGCCCGCGTTCAGACCGGCCATCAAGCCCTGTGCAGCGGCCTCTTCATAGCCGGTGGTGCCGTTGATCTGGCCGGCGAAGAAGAGGTTCTCGATGCACTTGCTCTCCATGTTGGCCTTGAGATCCCGCGGATCGAAGAAATCGTACTCGATGGCGTAGCCAGGGCGAGTGATATGGGCATTCTCGAAGCCACGGATCGAGCGGACGATCTGCACCTGCACGTCGAACGGCAGGCTGGTGGAGATCCCGTTCGGGTAGAGCTCGTGGGTGGTCAGGCCTTCCGGTTCCACAAAGATCTGGTGCGCCGTCTTGTCGGCAAAGCGGGTGATCTTGTCCTCGATCGACGGGCAGTAGCGCGGGCCTATCCCCTCGATCACCCCGGCGTACATGGGGCTACGATCCAGGTTGTTGCGGATCACCTCGTGGGTCTGCTCATTGGTATGGGTCACGTAGCAAGGCATCTGGCGCGGATGCTGACTGGCGTTGCCGATGAAGGAGAAGACCGGGCGAGGATCGTCACCATGTTGCTGCTGCATCACGGAAAAATCGACGGTGCGTGCATCGATGCGTGGTGGCGTGCCCGTTTTGAGGCGATCGATGCGCAGCGGCATTTCACGCAGGCGCTGGGCGAGGGCAATAGAGGGAGGATCCCCGGCGCGACCCCCTTTGTAGTTCTCCATGCCAATGTGGATCAGACCATTGAGGAAGGTGCCAACGGTCAGTACGACCGTCTTGCCGCTGATGCGGATCCCGCTCTGGGTAACGACCCCGGCGACGCGATCCCCGTCCATGACCAGATCGTCGCAGGCCTGCTGGAAGATCTTCAGGTTCGGGTAGTTCTCCAGGGTCTGACGCACCACAGCCTTGTACAGCAGGCGATCCGCCTGGGCACGGGTAGCCCGCACCGCAGGGCCCTTGGAAGAGTTGAGCGTGCGGAACTGGATCCCGCCGAGATCGATGGCCTGCGCCATGATCCCGCCCAGGGCGTCGACTTCCTTGACCAGGTGTCCCTTGCCGATCCCGCCGATCGCCGGATTGCAGGACATATGCCCCAGCGTATCTATGTTGTGGGTGAGCAACAGGGTATTGAGACCCATGCGGGCTGCCGCTGTTGCTGCTTCGGTTCCTGCATGACCGCCACCGACGACGATCACATCAAATTGTTCATGGTATTGCATTGGGGATCACCTTGATCTGCACGCCTGAAGATCTTTGTTTGCCTGGTCTGAAGGGCGGATCATTCTATCTGTTTAGCATCCGGAGGGGAACGTCTACTTCAGGATCAGTATGGATCAGGGATCGGTTAAATAGATCTTAAGGATCTTTAGATCGATCTTTTATTGGATCTTTTATTAGGATCCGCGACTTCTGTTGATAAGGCATTTTTGATCATAAAGATCATTCGGTTAAGGTCGATCGCTGCTTGTGGAAAAGCTTGGATCCAGAGGGGGCGAACGGGGGGATAACATGGGTTTTTATACACAGATACATGGTCGGCAAGATCTAATACATGAATAACTATAGGTTTTGCAGAGCTTAGCACCTAAGTTATACACAATTATCCGAGCTCATGTGGGGAGCTCTCGGGAAAAACTTATCCGGATCCCCCTGTTAATAACCTGGTGGATAGGGATCTGGGGATAACCAGGGAGATCGGAGGTCGTGACCGGATCTCCCTGGCCCTGATCAGCCGATCAAGGTCACCCAGTCGTGGATCCAGGTTTCTGCGGCATCTTCGGGGATCTCGTGCTGGGTCACGTCTATTTCCAGGAGATCCCCCAGTCGGCTGGCACCGCACCCGGCCAGCAGCCGATCCAGCGTCTTGCCGCCCTGGCAGAAGGTGTCATAACTGCGATCCCCCAGGGCGATCACTCCGTACTTGAAGGCGGCGAGATCCGGCTGCTGCTCGGCAAGATCCCGGGTAAAGGGCTGCAGATTGTCGGGTACGTCCCCCGCACCATGGGTGGAAGTGACCACCAGCACGATGGCTTCTGGCTCGGTCAGGATCCTGGCCAGGCTGGCGGGGTTGTGGATCTCCGCCTGGTGGCCCGCCTGTTCAAGCAGGCCGACCACATGATCTGCGACATATTCGGAGGCCCCCAGCATGGAGCCGACGACGAGGTTGAGTTTGGCCATGGAATGGATCCTGATGTCATCGAAAAAGTGAAGAGCGGGGATCTTACCGCCAAAGCATGTGGATAAATATGGATAAAGCTTGGGGATAAGGATCCTGTCCACTTTTTTGTTGCCAAAACCGGTCTCGTGGCCGTCATGCTGCCTTCTTTCCGCCTGTTGCGACCTCATCGCACCTTTCGTTGTCAAACGACACTTTAAAACATCAATTAACAATGCAGATGCAAATGATTAGCAATTATTGAATCGATTCGATCACGGCACCTGTAGTAGCATGGCGCTGCTTTATTCGCCTGAGGCGCCGGGCTGACCGGTCCAATTGGGCACCCATAATAAGAAATCAAACATAACTTATTGATATTTGAGACACTTATATGATTGCGCAAAAAAATACCCCGAATGCCGTGATGCGAAAGAGAGGCGCACAGCTGCTGCCGCTCTCCTGTCTGCTGGCGTCCCTGCCCGTGTTGGCGGCGGAACAGGCGGATAAAGAGTTGCCCAAGGCGGGCGAAACCATGGTCGTGACCGGGACCGCCATGAAGGTCGAGGTCCCGATGGCAGAGACCCCCCGTGCCGTCTCCGTGGTCAATCGCGAAGAGCTGGACCAGCACGCCGTACTCAAGCTCGACGAGTCCCTGCGCTATCGCTCCGGCGTCCTGTCCCAGTCCTATGGTTCGGACACGGATGCTGACTGGTTCAAGGTGCGCGGCTTCGATGCGGCTTCTTACCTGGATGGCAACCGTCTTTTCAGCACCGGTTACTATGTCTGGACCCCGGAGCCCTTCGGCCTTGAGAGCGTGGAAGTGCTCAAAGGCCCGGCCTCCATTCTGTATGGCGAAGCCCCTCCCGGAGGCGTCATCAACGCCATCAGCAAGCGTCCGACCGCGACCCCGCAGGGTCTGGTGAACCTGCAACTGGGCAACCGGGATCTGCGCCAGGTCGGGGTGGATGTCTCTGACTCTCTTACCGACAACAGCCGTTATCGTCTGGTGGCCCTCTACAACGAGCGGGACGGCGTGCTGGATGGCACCTACAACGAGCGCGCCTATCTGGCGCCGAGCGTGACCCTGGATATTTCGGATCGCACCACGCTGACGCTGCTTTCCAGCTTCAAGCACGATGAAGGGGTGCCGACCAACGGCTTCTTCCCGGTTTACGGCACCCTGAATACCTCCGGCGGCCAGATCGATCCCTCCACCAACCTGAGCCAGCCGGATTACGATCGCAATCGCAATACCCAGATCTCCGCCGGGTACGAGCTGGCCCACCAGCTCAACCAGACCTGGGAGTTCAAGCAGAACGTTCGCTTCAACTACAACGATCTGCTGCTGCGCCAGACCTATATCTTCCCGACCTATGAAGGCACCACCGCCTACCGCGGCCTGGTCTACCGGGATGGGGATACCAAGAGCGCCACCATGGACAACCAGATGGTGGGCTACTGGAACACCGACAGCACGGAGCAGACCCTGCTGCTGGGGGTGGATCTGCAGCGCCATGTGAATGAAGGCCAGGAGGCCGACAACTATGGCATGGGCGCCATCAACACCATGAACCCGGATTACAGCGGTTTCCCCGGTTTTGATGAATCCACCGCGACCCATCAGAAGAGCACCAAGGGCCAGAGCGGCCTCTATGCCCAGCACCAGATCCGCTGGGATGATCGCTGGCTGCTAACCGCGGGCGGTCGTTTCGACTACGTGGAAACCCACAACATCAGCGAAGCCAAGAGCAAGAACGAGAAACAGTACGACGACAACCTCTCTCTCTCCGGCAGCCTGATGTACCTGGCCGACAACGGTCTCTCCCCTTACTTCGCCTATGCGGAATCCTTCGAAGTGCTGCCGGGGATAGACCCCAACACCGGCAACTCCTACAAGCCGCTGGAAGGCAAGCTCTACGAGACCGGGGTCAAGTACGCACCCAGCTTCCTCGATGGCTACATCAACCTGGCGCTGTTCGATCTGGAGCAGACCAACTCCCTGGTCTCTACCGGCTCCGGCCAGCAGACCCAGGCCGGTGAAGTGACCTCCCAGGGGGTCGAGCTGGAAGGGAGCGTGCAGGCCACCGAGGCGTTGCGCCTGACCGCTGCCTATACCTATACCGATGCCAAGACCAACGACACCGGCAACGGCGATCGTCGTGCGAGCCTGATCCCGCGCCACCAGGCCTCCTTCTGGGGCAACTACAAGGTGCAGCAGGGCCCGGTATCCGGTCTTGAGCTGGGTTCCGGCGTGCGCTATGTGGGTTCCAGCGTCGGCATCGGCGCGGTGAATGCGGACTACACCCCCATCTATGGTTCCGCCCAGGTACCGGCACACACCGTATGGGATGCGATGATCGGGTATGACTTTGCCAAGAACTGGCGTGCCCAGATCAACGTCAACAACCTGCTGAACGACACCTATGTGGCGAGCTGCGACTACTACTGCTACTACGGCGAGCCGCGCAGCATAGTCGGCACCGTCAACTACCGCTGGTAAGCGACAGGCCGGGCGGGGGCGAAGGCTCCCGCCCTCCTTCCATTCATCTACAGGCCTGTCATGGAACTCTTGTCACTGGTTTATCGCCAATACCGTTGGCCCTTCATCGCCATTACCCTGCTCAGCCTGCTGAGTGCTGTCAGTGGGATAGGCGTCATTGCCTTCATCAATCAATCACTTATCGAATCAGTCGGGGATCCGCTGCCGATCCTGGGTCAGCTTGTCGGCCTTGTCTTGCTGCTGCTGGTGATCACGCTCGGATCCCAACTGGCCCTGACCACCCTGGGTCACCATTTCGTCTACCGGTTGCGTGGCCGCCTGCTCAAGCAACTGCTGGATACCGACGTCGCCCGTCTGCGTCAAATAGAGCAGGGGCCGCTCCTGGCCTCCCTTTCCAGCGACATCGGTCAGATCACCATCGCCTTCGTGCGCCTGCCGGAGCTGGTACAGGGCCTGGTGCTCACCCTGGGCTCCATCATCTACCTTGGCCTGCTCTCTCCCGCCTTGCTCGGTGTTACCGCCCTCTGGGTCACCGTGACCATGGTGGTGGGCTGGCTGCTGGTGAACCGGGTCTATCGCCACCTGGCGCACATGCGCCAGGCCGAAGACAGGCTCTACCAGAACTACCAGTCCATCATCGCCGGGAGCAAGGAGCTGGCGCTCAACCGCGAGCGTGCCCACTTCGTCTACCACCAGCTCTATGAGCAGAATGCCCGGGACTACCGGGAGCAGATCATCCGCGCCGATACCTACCACCTGAGCGCGGTGAACTGGTCGAACATCATGATGCTGGGTGCCATCGGCCTGGTCTTCTTCCTGGCCAACGGGCTGGGCTGGGCCAACACCAATGTGGCCGCCACCTTCGCCCTGACCCTGTTGTTCCTGCGCACTCCCTTGCTGCAAGGTATCGGAGCCTTGCCGACCCTGATCGCCGCCCAGGTGGCGTTCGACAAGATAGCTGCCCTCAATCTGGCGGAGCCGGACGAAGCGTTCCCGCTGCCGCCTGCGCCTCGCCCCTGGCAGCGCATCGAGCTGGATCAGGTGAGCTTTCACTACCAGGGGGAGGGCGGTTTTTCCGTGGGTCCCATCAATCTGGTGATCGAGCGGGGGGAGCAGATATTCCTCATCGGTGGCAATGGCTCCGGCAAGTCGACCCTGGCCATGCTGCTGACTGGGCTCTATCAACCGGTCTCTGGCCGGATCCTGCTGGATGGGGAGCCGGTCACCGATCGCAACGGCTATCTGGGGCTCTTCTCCGCCATCTTCACCGACTACCACCTGTTCCAGCATTTGCTGGGGCCCGAGCCGAAAGAGGCGCTGGTCGCCGAGTGGCTTGAGCGGTTGCAGATGGGCAGCAAGCTTGCCATCGAGGATGGCTTCATCGCCGATATCGACCTCTCCCAGGGCCAGCGCAAGCGGGTCGCCCTGCTGCTGGCCCTGGCAGAGCAGCGGGAGGTGATGCTGTTCGACGAGTGGGCCGCGGATCAGGATCCCCAGTTCCGCCGCATCTTCTATCAGGTGCTGTTGCCGCGTCTCAAGGAGATGGGCAAGACGGTGATCGCCATCAGCCACGACGATCACTACTTCTCTCTGGCCGATCGCCTGCTGGAGATGCGCCAGGGCCGCCTCACCGAACTGACCGGCGAGCAGCGCGAGCAGGTGAGCCGGGATGCGGTCGCCCATCTGGATGGCAAGGTGCCGGCCTGATGCTGGCACCGATGAGACTGGCAGCAAGCCAGCACAGGAATTGCTTATGTTCGAGATGAAATCCGCCAGCTTCGCGGTCAATGACCGCACGCTGCTGCACCCCACCAGCCTTCGCTTCGAGCAAGGTCGGGTCTATGGCCTCATCGGCCACAACGGGTCGGGAAAATCGACCCTGATCAAGCTGCTGGCGCGCCAGCAACCCCACAGCGGCGGGGAGATCCTGTTCGATGACCAGCCGTTGTCTGCCTGGGGCAACCGGGAGTTTGCCCGTCAGGTGGCCTATCTGCCCCAGCACCTGCCGAGTGCCGAAAACCTGCTCGGCCGCGAGCTGGTGGAGATGGGGCGCTACCCCTGGCGCGGCCTGCTGGGCCGGATGGGAGCGGAAGATCACCGTCAGGTAGAGCGGGCCATCGCCCTGACCCACACCGAACGCTTTGCCGATCGGCTGGTGGATACCCTCTCCGGCGGTGAGCGGGGACGAGTCTGGCTCGCCATGCTGCTGGCTCAGGAGAGCCGTTTCATCCTGTTGGACGAGCCACTGGCCGCCCTGGACGTGGCCCATCAGGTGGAGGTGCTCACGCTCGTCAAGCAGCTCAGCCGCCAGCTCAACCTCGGGGTCATCATCGTCATTCACGACATCAACATGGCCTCCCGCTTCTGCGATCGGCTGGTGGCGCTGCACTCCGGCCGTCTGCTGACCCACGGCGAGCCCGAACAGATCATGACAGGGGAGACCCTGAACGCCATCTATGGCATCCCCATGGAGGTCATTCGCCATCCGGCCCATGACCACGCCATCGCCATCGTCTGACCGGGGGCCGCTCTTGAACCGTTTATTGAAGATGGCGCCCTGTCTGCTCAGTCTGCTGCTGCCCCTGGCAGGGGAGGCCGGGCAGCTTGTCACCGCCACCAGCGCCACGCCCCGCATCGCCACAGTGGACTGGACCATAGCCGAGACCCTGCTGGCTCTGGGGGTCACCCCGATGGCGGTGGGGGATGTGGCCCCCTATCGCGCCTGGGTCGGTGAACCCCAGCTTCCTGCCGGGGTGATCGATATCGGGCTGCGTGCCCAGCCCAACCGGGAACTGTTGGCGGAGCTCAAACCGGATCTTATTCTCATCTCGCCGCTGGCGGCCCCCCTGGCGCCGACCCTCTCCCGCATCGCGCCGGTGCACTCCATCGCCCTGTATGAACCGGGCACCGATCTGTGGCTGCGACTGCGGGAAGCGACCCTGACCATAGCCGCCCTGGTCAACAAAGAGACCGAGGCCGAACGCCAGCTCGCCGCGCTGGAGCTGGATCTGGAACAGATGCAGGCGGCGCAGCCCGCCGATCTGCCCCCTTTGCTGGTGGTGCAATTCATCGATGAGCGCCATGTGCGGGTGTTTGGCCGTGGCAGCCTGTTCGAGGCAGTGATGCAGCGCCTCGGCCTTCGCAACGCCTGGCAGGGAGAGACCAATGCCTGGGGATTCTCGGTCGCGAGCCTGGAGCAGTTTCTCGGGATGCCGGATGCCAGGCTGGTGGTGGTGGACCCCGTGCCCGTAGGAGTTGGTGAAAAACTTCAGGAGCCTGGATTGTGGCAGCATCTCCCGCTGGTACAGAACAATCCGGTGATCCATCTGCCTGCGACATGGAGTTTTGGTGGCATATTGGCGGCCCGCCGCTTCGCCACCCTGCTGGACGGTGCCTTGCGGGAGCAGGCTGTCCACAGAGCAACCGGGGGATCAAATCAATGAGCTCTTCTCTTTCTTCGCCCCTGCTGCGCCCGGGTCTCTGCCTGTTGGTGCTGACACTGGGGCTGGCTTGCGCCGAGCTGGCGCGTCAACTGCCGGGGGCGCTCTGGTGGCAGGCCCTGTTCTCCCCCGAGCTGGACGATGCCCGCCAGGCGGTGGTCCATTTCAGCTGGCTGCCGCGCCTTGCCATCTGTCTGCTGGCCGGTGCCGCCCTCGGGCTCGCCGGTACCCTGATGCAGCAGGTGCTGCGCAATCCCCTGGCCTCGCCCACCACCTTGGGGGTGGCCTCCGGCGCCCAGCTGGCACTGATGATGGTGACCCTGCTCGCCCCCTCCTGGCTGCTGATCGGGCGGGAGTGGGTCGCCATGGCCGGGGGAAGCCTGGCCATGGGGCTGGTCTTCGCCCTGGCCTGGCGCCGCCAGCTCAATCCCGTGGTCATCGTCTTTGCAGGGCTGGTGATCAACCTCTATCTGGCCGCCATCAGCATGGGATTGCTGCTGTTCTTCCAGGAGGAGCTCAAAGGGCTGCTGGTGTGGGGGAGCGGATCTCTGGCACAGAACAGCTGGAGCGGCGTCGGCTATCTGCTGCCACGGTTGCTGCTGGCCGCGATGCTGGCGGTGGTGCTGGTGCGCCCGCTGGCAGTGCTGGAGCTGGACGATGCCAGCGCTCGCAGCCTGGGGGTCTCTCTCAAGCACCTGAGATTCGCCGGCCTCGGCCTCGCGGTCTTCATCACCGCCTGCGTGGTGAGCGTGGTGGGGCTGATCGGTTTTATCGGGCTGGCGGCGCCCGCCATGGTGCGGCTGCTGGGGGTCAGAAAACTGGCCCAGCGGCTGCTGTGGGCACCCATCCTCGGCGCCCTGTTGCTGGCGGCCACCGATCTGCTGCTGCAGACCCTGAGCCGGTTCTGGCCTGTGCTGATCCCGACCGGCGCCATGACGGCCCTGTTGGGGGCGCCGCTGCTGCTCTGGCTGATCCCGCGTCTTGGCATCAAGCAGAGTGCGCCTAAGGCGAACTCCTCCCTGCAGTTGGCCCGCCATCCGGCGCCGACTCGCCTTGTTGGCCTGATGGTGTTGGGGCTGGCTGCGGCGGTGATCGCCTCCCTGTTGTTTGGGCAGGGGATGGACGGCTGGGGTTGGCCGAGCTGGCTGCGGTGGCAGGCCCAACTGGAGTGGCGCTTGCCGCGCACGCTGGCTGCGGGTGCCGCAGGCGTGTTGCTGGCGCTGGCTGGCACCCTGTTGCAGCGAGTCAGCAACAACCCCATGGCGAGCCCCGAGCTGCTGGGGGTGAGCGGTGGCACCTTCATGGGGGTGATTGCGGCGGCCCTGTTGCTGCCCGCCTTGCCGCTGCCCATGATGCTGCTAGGGGGGCTGGTGGGCGCCTTCGCCTGCCTGTTGCTGCTGGTGCTTATCAACCGGCGCAACGGCTTCCAGCCGGAGCGGATACTGCTGTCTGGCATCGCCATCACGGCGCTGTTCGAGCCGTTGCAGGCCATCGCCCTGGCCAACGGCGACCTGCGGGTGCAGCAACTGCTCTCCTGGATGTCCGGCTCCACCTATTACGTCACCCAGCCGGTGGCCCTTGCCCTGGTGGTGTTGGCGCTGCTGATGCTGGCAGCCTGCCTGCTGGTGAGCCGCTGGCTCGATCTCATGCCCATGGGGCCGGCGGTAGCGACGGCTCTGGGGATCCATCTCGGCCGTGCCCAGCTCACCATCCTGCTGCTGGTGGCCGTGCTCACCGCCAGTGCCACCATGGTGATAGGCCCGCTCTCCTTTGCCGGTCTGCTGGCGCCGCACCTGGCCAGATTGATGGGGCTGGTGAGGGCGCGCTGGCACCTGCTCGGCGCCGCAGGCTGTGGTGCTTTGCTGATGGTGTCGGCGGACTGGATCGGCCAGCAGATCCTCTTTCCCCAGGAGGTGCCCGTCGGTCTGGTCTCCACCCTGTTAGGGGGTGCTTACTTCATGTGGTGCCTGCGCCGCCTCTAGGTCGGTGGATGAAAAGCGCACAAAAAAGCCCGGGATGAACCCGGGCTTTTCATTGCCTGCTCAGCGGACTTACTTGCCGATGCAGAAGCTGGAGAAGATGCGGCCCAGCAGATCGTCGGAGCTGAACTCGCCGGTGATCTCGGACAGGGACTCCTGGGCCAGGCGAAGCTCCTCGGCCACCAGTTCGCCAGCCACATAGACCTCAAGCTGCTCCCTGGCTACCAGCAGCCGCTCGGCGGCGCGCTCCAGTGCGTCCAGGTGGCGGCGGCGGGCCATGAAGCCCCCCTCTGTATTGCCCTGGAAGCCCATGCAGGCCTTGAGGTGCTCGCGCAGGGCGGGCAGCCCCAGCTCGGTCTTGGCGGAGATGCGATAGACGGCGTGGCCCTGCTCCTGGCTCGGTGCCAGATCCTCGCCGGTCAGGTCCGCCTTGTTGCGCACCACGGTGAGGCCGATGTTTTTTGGCAACCGATCAACGAATTCCGGCCAGATATCGTGGGGGTCGACGGCGTCCGTGGTGGTGCCGTCCACCATAAACAGCACCCGGTCGGCCTGTTCGATCTCGGCCCAGGCGCGCTCGATGCCGATCTGTTCCACCTTGTCCTGGGTATCGCGCAGGCCCGCGGTGTCGATGATGTGCAGCGGCATGCCATCCAGATGGATGTGCTCGCGCAGCACGTCGCGGGTGGTGCCGGCGATCTCGGTGACGATGGCGGACTCGCGGCCTGCAAGGGCGTTGAGCAGGCTCGATTTCCCGGCGTTGGGACGACCGGCGATCACCACCTTCATCCCCTCTCGCAGCAGGGCACCCTGCTTGGCCTCGCCGCGTACGTCATCCAGCTCGGACATGATGGCGTAGAGGTCACCCGCCACCTTGCCGTCGGAGAGAAAGTCGATCTCTTCATCCGGGAAGTCGATGGCCGCTTCCACATAGATGCGCAGCCGGGTGAGGCTCTCCACCAGCTGTTGCACCTTGCCGGAGAACTGCCCCTGTAGGGAGTGCATGGCGCTGCGGGCGGCCTGCTCGCTGGAGGCTTCGATGAGATCGGCGATGGCCTCGGCCTGGGCCAGATCCAGCTTGTCGTTGAGGAAGGCGCGCTCGCTGAACTCGCCCGGGCGGGCGGGGCGGATGCCGTCGATCTGCAGGATGCGGCGGATCAGCATGTCGAGAATGACGGGGCCGCCATGGCCCTGCAGCTCCAGCACGTCTTCGCCGGTGAAGCTGTTGGGGGCCTTGAACAGCAGGGCGATGCCCTGATCCAGCGCCTGGCCCTGCTCGTCCCTGAACGGCAGATATTCGGCATAACGCACCCTTGGGAGCTTGCCGAGCACTATCTCGGCGACCCGCTCGGCGGCAGGGCCGGAGACGCGGACTATGCCGACGCCGCCACGGCCGGGGGCGGTGGCCTGGGCCACGATGGTATCTGTTGTCATCTTGCTTGACTCGCTGGTTGGCTGAATGAGTAAGAGGGTGGGGGACATTGTAATAAAAAAGGCGGCCCGAAGGCCGCCTCTTTTGTCATCAGGAAAGATGGGCTGCGCATCAGTTGCGTGAGTGCAGGCCTTTCTTCTCCAGCTGACGATAGATGATGGTCTGCTGGATGATGGAGATGACGTTGCTCACCAGCCAGTACAGAGTCAGACCTGCCGGGAACCAGAGGAACATGAAGGTGAAGATGATCGGCATGAACTGCATCACCTTCTGCTGCATCGGGTCCGTGATGGTGGTCGGGCTCATCTTCTGCAGATACCACATGGAGGCACCCATGAGGATCGGCAGCACGAAGAAGGGGTCCTTCACCGACAGGTCGGTGATCCACAGGGCGAACGGCGCGTGGCGCAGCTCGACAGACTCCATCAGTGCCCAGTAGAGGGCGATGAAGATGGGCATCTGTACCAGGATGGGCAGGCAGCCGCCCAGCGGGTTGACCTTCTCCTTTTTGTACAGCTCCATCATGCCCTGGGACATCTTCTGGCGATCGTCACCGAAGCGTTCCTTGAGCGCAGCCAGCTTGGGCTGGAGCATGCGCATCTTGGCCATGGAGGTGTACTGGGCCTTGGTCAGCGGGAACATGATGCCGCGCACCAGCAGGGTCAGCATGATGATGGCCAGACCCCAGTTCTGGACGAAACCGTGGAACACGGTCAGCAGCCAGTGCAGCGGTTGGGCGATGAACCAGAGCCAGCCGTAGTCGACGGTCAGATCCAGGTGGTTTGCCACCTTGGCCATCTGATCCTGCAGCTTGGGACCGATCCACAGCTTGCCGCTCACTTCGGCCTGCTGGCCGGCAGCGACGTCAACCAGCGGCGCCTTGTAGCCGATGATGGCCTGGTCCTTGCCCGGGATCACGCGGCTGTAGAAGCTGTTGGTGTCGTTGGCATTCGGGGCCCAGGCAGAGACGAAGTAGTGCTGCAGCATGGCGACCCAACCACCCTGGGTGGTCTTGTTCAGGTCGGCATCCTTCATCTCGTCGAAGGTGTACTTCTTGTAGCGGGAGTCTTCGCTGGAGAAGGCACCACCACGGTAGGCACTGGCCACCATGGCATGACCTTCCTGATCCTTCGGCGTGGTCATGGTCTGCTTCAGCTGACCGTAGAACTGTACCTGGACCGGCTCGGCAGACTTGTTGTCGATCTTGTAGTCGACGCCCACGGCGTAATCACCGCGCTTGAGCACGAACTCCTTGGTGAAGACCACACCCTTGCTGTCGGTCCAGGTCATCGGAACGACGACTTGATCCTGACCATCGGCCAGCTGATAGCTGGTCTGGGCGGCTTCATAGGTGGGACGACCCTGGGCCTGGCTGTCCGGACCATTGCGACCGACCAGACCGCTCTGGGCCACATAGAGGTGGGCAGGCTGGCTGGTCAGCAGGGTGAACGGCTGTTCCTTGCCTTCTTCCAGCTTGTGGGCCAGCAGCTCGGCAGAGACGATGTCACCGCCCTGGGTGTCCAGGGTCAATTTGAGCACGTCGGAGGAGACGGTGATCAGCTTGCGCGCGGCGTTACCATTTGCTTGCTCGGAAACCTGAGGAATATCACCGGTCTGACCGGCTTCAGGTACGAAATGTTCGGTTTGGGCCACGGTAGTCGGGGCCGGCTTCGGAGCCTTGTCGGACTCCCACTGTTGCCAGAGCAAGAAGCTCACGAACAGCAAACCGATCAGGAGTAAATTGCGTTGTGATTCCATAGTCTTCAGTTTCTTCGCTTTGGTTGCGGAACCGGGTCATAACCACCCTCGGATAAGGGATGGCATTTTAATAGACGTTTGCTGGCTAACCAAACGCCTTTTATGAAACCGTGAAGTCGGATTGCTTCTATCGCAAATTGGGAACAAGTCGGGGTGAAACGGCAGCGCGGCCCGAGCAGGGGACTAATGATTAGCTGATACAGGCGTATCAGTTTGATTGCTACCCATTGCAACGGCGTGACAGAGTGCGCCATAGCTTTTCCAGTAACTTGAACAGCGCTTCGTTGTCCATCTCCTTCACGCCACCCTTGGCGATCACGACGATGTCGATAGCGGGCAGATTGGCTTGATTGAGGCGAAAACTTTCCCGAACCACTCGTTTTACACGGTTGCGCCAGACGGCACGCTTGAGCGCCTTTTTGGGCACGGCGAGGCCAAGACGGGGGTGTTCGAGGGAGTTGGGGCAAGCAAGAAGCGTAATTTGCGGAGAAGCGGCCCGGACAGGCTCGGCGAAAACGCGTTTGAAGTGTTCGGGAGTTAACAGACGTAACTCCCGAGAGAAGGTGTGCTGGGTAGGCATTAGACTACCAGGCGGGCACGACCCTTGGCACGACGAGCGGCCAGAACTTTGCGGCCGTTGGCAGTAGCCATGCGAGCGCGGAAACCGTGAGAGCGCTTGCGCTTCAGGTTGGACGGTTGAAAAGTACGTTTCATGATTCGATTCCGTATTTCTGTACAGTTTTGATTGTCACACTTAGCCGACGCGCCAGCTATAGCGTGTGACGACTAGCAAAAGAGGCCGAATTCTAAACAGAGTTCAGCTTCTCGTCAATCCGCCGTTCCTTTCCATCTCGCCCCGTTCGTCGACCGAGCGGGATAATCTGGCAGGATCCGGAGGATCAAGGGCCCCGAATTATACTGGCAACCCGGGGTTAAACAAGGATCCCTCAAGAAAAAAGGCGGCCAGGCCGCCAAAGAGAGAGCTATTTAAGTACTTTGCGCAGGAACTCCCGTGTACGGGGATCCTGCGGATCGACCAATATCTGATCCGGCGGGCCCTGCTCCACGATCCGGCCTCCTTCCATGAAGATCACCCGATCGGCGACATCACGGGCAAACTCGATCTCGTGGGTCACCACCACCATGGTCTGGTGCTGGCGGGCCAGCTCCTTCATCAGGCCCAGCACCTCGTCGACCCACTCGGGATCGAGGGCGGAGGTGGGCTCGTCAAACAGGATCACCTTGGAGTGGGCCGCCATGGCCCGGCCGATGCCGACGCGCTGTTGCTGGCCGCCGGAGAGGGAGGCCGGGTAGGCATCCTGTTTCTCGGCGAGGCCGATGTCCTTGAGGATGCCCAGGGCAGTGGCACGAGCCTCCGCCTTCGGCTGTTTCCAGACGGTGATCAGCCCCTCGGCAATGTTGTCCAGCGCCGTCTTGTTGGCGAACAGGGCGTAGTTCTGGAACACGAAAGAGGCGCGCTTGCGCAGTTCGATGGCCTGCTGGTCGCTGGCCTTGGCCAGATCCACGGCGAGGTCATCGATGACGAGCCGCCCTGCATCCGGGGTTTCCAGCAGGTTGAGGCAGCGCAGCAGAGTCGACTTGCCGGTACCGGAGGGGCCGATGATGACGACAATCTCCCCCTTCTTTACCTCAAGATCGATGCCGTTGAGCACCTGATTTCCGTCATAGGCCTTGGAGAGACCCGTTAGGTTGATCATGACAGGCCTCCTTTAATAAGCACGGTTCAGCCGCACTTCCAGCAGATGCTGCAAGCGGGTGAAGAAGATGACCACCACCCAGTAGATCAGCGCCACCGCCATGAAGCTCTCGAAGAACTTGAAGGAGGAGGCCGCTTCCATCTGGGCCTTGCCCATGATCTCCGCCACACCCAGGGTAAACGCCAGGGAGGTGCTCTTGATCATGTCGATGAAGTAGTTCATCAGCGATGGTGTCGCGATGCGGGCCGCCTGGGGCAGGATGATCCGCTGCATCGCCTGCAGCCGGCTCATGCCGATGCTGAGGGCGGCTTCCATCTGGCTCTTGTGGATGCCGAGAATGGCTGCCCGGATCGACTCGGCCATGTAGGCGGCGAAGTGCAGGGTCAGGCCGATGATGGCGGCGGTAAAGGCATCCATCCCCACGAAGATGGGGAAGAGCTGCGGCAGCCCGTAATAGAGCAGGAACAGCTGGACGAGCAGCGGTGTACCCCGGAAGAACGAGATATACAGCATCGCCAGCCAGTGAAGTGCGGGAACGCGAAACACCCGTACTATCGCCAGGATCAGCGACAGTACGAGTGCCAATACGAATCCCCACAGGGCCATTTCCATCGTGGTGCCCAGGTATTTGAGCAGGATGGGAAACAGCCCTAGCGTGTACTCGAGGTCAAATTCCATCATTTATTTGCTGGTGATGTCCGCTGCGAACCATTTTTCGGAGATTTTGGTCAGGGTGCCGTCTTTGCGCATGGCGGTGAGGGCATCGTCAACCTTCTTCAGCACGGCCTGTTTCTCCGGGGTCTTCAGGAAGGGCAGGGCATTCTCGATAGTTTCGAACGGTGCACCGGCCTGTTGCAGCGGCAGCTTGGATTCCTTGATCAGCTGGGCGGTGGAGACGCGGTCCATCACGAAGGCGTCGATGCGGCCCAGGGCGACATCCTGCTCGAAGGCGGAGTCATAGGTACGGATATCGATCTTCTTGTTGGGGTCGTTCTTGCGCAGCAGCTCTTCGAAGTTGGAGCCCAGGTTGACGGCGACCTTCTTGCCTTCCAGATCCTTGATGCCGTGGATGGTGTTGTTGCCCTTGCGGACCACGATCTGGGCACCGTCATAGACATAGGGCTGGGAGAAGGCGTACTTGGCCTTGCGCTCGTCGGTGATGGTGATCTGGTTGGAGATGGTGTCGACGCGGCCGGTTTCCAGCATGCCGAACAGGCCGGAGAAGCTGGCGGTCACGAACTCGACCTTGTAGCCGGTGCGCTCACCGATCTGGTTCCACATGTCCACCTCGAAGCCCTGCAGCTTGTCCTGCTTGACGAAGGTGAACGGGAAATATTTGCCGGACATGCCGACCTTGATGGTTTCCTGGGCGATGGCCTGGCCGGACAGGCTGGCCAGCAGAATGGCGGCGCCGGAAATCAGTTTGATGGTGGATTTCATGGGGATTCCTCTCTCTGTAGTGCTGTATTTTTAGTTGTAATCACGGGTTGGCGCTGATGTTATTGGAATAAAATATAAAAAATAAATGATATTTGGTTATATAAAATAACTATGGTTGCAGCGCGCCATTCTGTCCACATTGCCGATATCCGGCTGTGGGTAACTTTGGGGATGAAATGGGATCCTGGGGCGTTGGATCCTTGAAAGTCAAGGATCTTATTTGCTGGATCCGTGCGGCAGCAACTGGAGATCCGGCCACTAAAAACGTAGAATAGCCGGTCTTTACTTAATCAATTGACGGGAGTCTAGAGTGACTGCTTCGCTATGGCAGCAGTGCCTTAACCGGCTGCAAGATGAGTTGCCCTCGGCAGAATTCAGCATGTGGATCCGGCCGCTTCAAGCGGAGTTGAGTGACAATACTCTGACCCTGTATGCACCGAACCGCTTTGTTCTGGACTGGGTACGCGACAAGTACCTGCTCCGGGTCAACGGCATCATCAACGAGCTGTGCGGAGCCGACGCTCCCACCCTGCGTTTTGATATCGGCAATCGCCCTCATCCCGTCGCGGTCGCCAGGGCGCCGGCCCGTGGTGTCGATCCTGTGAATAACTCTCCCAAGAGCTGGGAAAACAAGGCCGAAAACAAGCCCGAGCCAAACCACAAGAGCAACACCAACGTGAACTATACCTTCGAGAATTTCGTCGAGGGTAAGTCCAACCAGCTGGCCCGTGCGGCCGCCCGTCAGGTGGCCGACAATCCGGGTGGTGCCTACAACCCGCTGTTCCTCTATGGCGGAACCGGCCTTGGCAAGACTCACCTGTTGCACGCCGTTGGCAATGCCATCAAGGATCGCAAGAAAGACGCCAAAGTCATCTACATGCACTCCGAACGGTTCGTGCAGGACATGGTGAAGGCGCTGCAGAATAACGCCATTGAAGAGTTCAAGCGTTATTACCGTAGCGTCGATGCCCTGCTCATCGATGACATCCAGTTCTTCGCCAACAAGGAGCGCTCCCAGGAGGAGTTCTTCCACACCTTCAATGCCCTGCTTGAAGGAAACCAGCAGATCATTCTGACCTCGGACCGCTATCCGAAAGAGATCAACGGGGTGGAAGATCGTCTCAAGTCCCGCTTCGGCTGGGGACTCACGGTGGCGATCGAGCCGCCGGAGCTGGAGACCCGGGTTGCCATCCTGATGCGCAAGGCGGACGAGAACCAGATCCATCTGCCGGACGAAGTGGCCTTCTTCATCGCCAAACGGCTGCGCTCCAACGTCCGTGAACTGGAAGGCGCCCTCAACCGGGTGATCGCCAATGCCAACTTCACCGGCCGCGCCATCAACATCGACTTCGTGCGCGAGGCGCTGCGCGATCTCCTGGCCTTGCAGGAGAAGCTGGTCACCATCGACAACATCCAGAAGACGGTGGCGGAGTACTACAAGATCAAGCTGGCGGATCTGCTCTCCAAGCGTCGCTCCCGTTCCGTTGCCCGCCCGCGCCAGCTGGCGATGGCGCTGGCCAAGGAGCTGACCAACCACAGCTTGCCTGAGATAGGGGATGCCTTTGGTGGCCGTGACCACACCACGGTTCTTCATGCCTGCCGCAAGATCGAGCAGCTGAAGGAAGAGAGTCACGACATCAAGGAAGATTATTCCAACCTGATCCGTACCCTTTCTTCCTGATAACGGAACGGAGTGCACAGATGCAGATTGCATGTTCCAGCCTGATCCGAATCCTTTCCTCCCAATAACAACGGAGAGCACAGATGCAGCTCGAAATTAGCCGTGAGGCCCTGTTACGTCCCCTGCAACTGGTGTCCGGTGCCCTGGGTGGCCGGCCGACCCTGCCCATCCTCGGCAACGTCCTGCTCGATGTCAGCAATGGCCTGCTGTCGCTGACCGGGACCGATCTCGAGGTGGAGATGATCGGACAGGTCTATCTCAACAGCGACAGCCAGGATGGCCGCACCACAGTGCCGGCGCGCAAGCTGCTGGACATCTGTCGCGGTCTGCCGGAGGGGGCGGAGATCCGTCTCAGCACCGAGGGAGAGCGCCTCATCATCCGTTCCGGCCGCTCCCGCTTCAACCTGTCGACCCTGCCGGCGACCGAATACCCGAACATCGAGGATTGGGAATCCGTGCTCGAGTTCGACATCAGCCAGCTGGAGCTGAAAAAACTCATCGACGCGACCCAGTTCTCCATGGCGAGCCAGGACGTGCGCTACTACCTGAACGGCATGCTGTTCGAGAGCGAAGGCCACGGCCTGCGTACCGTGGCGACGGACGGTCACCGGCTGGCCACCTGCCGCCGCGAGGTGGTGGGGGAATCGCTGCCCGATCATCAGGTCATCCTGCCGCGCAAAGGGGTGCTGGAGCTGGTGCGCCTGCTGGAAGCGGAAGACAAGCCGGTAAGGCTGCAAGTGGGCCGCAGCAATCTGCGCGCCGCCCTGGATGGCTTCATTTTCACCTCCAAGCTGGTGGATGGCCGTTTCCCGGACTGGCGCCGCGTCATCCCCCGGGGGAGTGACAAGGCCCTGATCGCCGGTCGCGAGGATCTGCGCCAGGCCTTTGCCCGTGCCGCCATCCTCTCCAACGAGAAATTCCGTGGGGTGCGTCTCAATCTGCAGGAAAACCTGCTGCGCATCACCGCCAACAACCCGGAACAGGAAGAAGCCGAAGAGCTGCTTGACGTACAATACGCCGCTGGCGAGATGGAGATCGGCTTCAACGTCTCCTATGTGCTGGACGTGTTGAATACGTTAAAATGTGACCAAATCCGGATCAGCCTGAGCGATTCCATCAGCAGCGCCATTATTGAGGATTTTGAGAACCAAGATGCCCAGTACGTGGTGATGCCGATGCGGATCTAGTCGTGTCCCTGGTCAAACTCCAGCTCAGCGACTTTCGCAACATTCAGCACGCCAGTCTCGCGCTGTCTCCCGGCCTCAATATCCTGGTCGGGAGCAACGGCAGCGGCAAGACCAGCGTGCTGGAAGCCATTCATTACCTTGGTCTCGGCCGCTCGTTTCGTACCCATTTGACCGGGCGGGTCATCCGCCAGGGCGAGCGGGCCTTTACCCTGTTTGCCCAGTGCGAGCTGGAGGGGCGTCAGGTGCCCATCGGGCTTGCCAAGGACAAGGGGGGCGAAACCCAGCTCAAGATCGCCGGTGCCCAGGCCCAGCGCCTGGCCGATCTGGCGGAGCTGTTGCCGGTACAGTTGATCCACCCCGATGGTTTCAGCCTGCTGACCGGTGGGCCCCAGGCTCGCCGGGCCTGGCTGGACTGGGGTGTTTTCCATCAGGAGCCGACCTTCTTCTCCCTCTGGGGGCGGGTGCGTCGGCTGTTGAAGCAGCGCAATGCCTTGCTGCGCCAGAGCACCCAGTATCGTCAACTGGCATTCTGGGATCAGGAGCTGGTGCGACTGGGTGGCGAGCTGGCGGGGTTTCGCGCCAGTTATTGTCAGGCCATTACGCCCCTGATCAAGGAGATGACGGCAGATTTTCTGCCGGAGTTCGATATCAGCCTTGGATTCTATCGAGGCTGGGAAAAAGACACTCCCCTCGATGCATTGCTGGAGGCGGGGTTCGAACGGGATCGTTCGCTGGGGTACACTGGGGTCGGTCCGCAGAAGGCGGACGTGCGGCTCAAGGCGAACGGCGTCCCCGCGCAGGATATTTTGTCCAGGGGTCAGCTGAAGTTGCTGGTCTGTGCCATGCGGCTGGCCCAAGGGCTCTATTTGAATCAACATAGCAGCCGCGGCTGTATTTTTTTAATTGATGATTTTGCCTCTGAACTGGATGTCGACAAACGTCGTCTGCTGGCCGCAAGGCTGAAGCAGTGCGCGTCCCAGGTGTTCATCACCGCCATCGATACCGGTCAGCTCGCAGACATGATGGATGCGAGTGATTGCAAGCTGTTCCACGTGGAACAAGGCAAGATCTCCGAAACGTTAGAGAAGGCAGAGAGTAAGCTATGAGTGAAAATACTTACGACTCCTCGAATATCAAGGTGCTCAAGGGCCTGGATGCGGTCCGCAAGCGCCCGGGGATGTATATCGGCGATACGGACGATGGATCGGGCCTGCACCACATGGTGTTCGAGGTCGTCGACAACTCCATCGACGAGGCTCTGGCTGGCTACTGCTCCGATATCCAGGTCAAGATCCATTCCGACGGCTCCGTCTCCGTGCGCGACAACGGTCGCGGCATTCCGGTGGACATCCACCCGGAAGAGGGTCGTTCGGCCGCCGAAGTCATCATGACCGTGCTGCACGCCGGCGGCAAATTCGATGACAACTCCTACAAGGTGTCCGGCGGTCTGCACGGTGTGGGCGTCTCCGTGGTGAACGCGCTTTCCGACAAGCTGCTGCTGACCATCCGCCGCAACGGTCATGTCTACGAGCAGACCTATCACCTGGGCGAGCCGCAGGCACCGCTCAAGCAGATTGGTGACAGCACTGGCACCGGGACCGAAGTTCGCTTCTGGCCGAGCCCGACCATCTTCAGCGACACCCTGTTCCACTACGAGATCCTGGCCAAGCGTCTGCGCGAGCTCTCCTTCCTCAACTCCGGCGTCTCCATCCGTCTGATGGACGAGCGTGATGGCCGCGAGGCGCACTTCTGCTACGAAGGGGGCATCAAGGCCTTCGTCGAGTACCTGAACCAGAACAAGACCCCGATCCATCCCAAGGTGTTCCACTTCACCACAGAGCAGGACGGCATCGGTGTCGAAGTCGCCATGCAGTGGAACGACGCCTATCAGGAAGGGGTCTACTGCTTCACCAACAACATTCCGCAGCGGGATGGCGGTACCCACCTGGTGGGCTTCCGCACCGCGCTGACCCGGACGCTGAACAACTACATGGACAAGGAGGACTACAGCAAGAAGGCCAAGTCCGCCGCCAGTGGTGACGACGTCCGTGAAGGTCTGATTGCCGTTATCTCCGTCAAGGTACCGGATCCCAAGTTCTCCTCCCAGACCAAGGACAAGCTGGTCTCTTCCGAAGTGAAGACCGCCGTGGAACAGGCCATGGGTGAGAAGCTGGCAGACTTCCTGCTGGAGAACCCGGGCGACGCCAAGATCGTGGTCAACAAGATCATCGATGCGGCCCGTGCCCGTGAAGCGGCCCGCAAGGCCCGTGAACTGACCCGCCGCAAGGGCGCGCTGGATATCGCCGGTCTGCCCGGCAAGCTGGCGGACTGTCAGGAGAAAGACCCGGCGCTCTCCGAACTCTACATCGTGGAAGGGGACTCTGCTGGCGGCTCCGCCAAGCAGGGTCGCAACCGGAAGAACCAGGCCATCCTGCCCCTCAAGGGCAAGATCCTGAACGTGGAGAAGGCCCGTTTCGACAAGATGATCTCCTCCCAGGAGGTGGGCACCCTGATCACCGCCCTGGGCTGTGGCATCGGTCGCGACGAGTACAACCCGGACAAGCTGCGCTATCACAACATCATCATCATGACGGATGCGGACGTCGATGGTGCGCACATCCGTACCCTGCTGCTGACCTTCTTCTATCGTCAGATGCCGGAAATCATCGAGCGTGGCTATGTCTTCATCGCCCAGCCGCCGCTCTACAAGGTGAAGAAGGGCAAACAGGAGCAGTACCTGAAAGACGAAGACGCATTGTTGCAGTACCAGACCGCCATGGCGCTGGACGGTGCGACCCTGCACGTCAACGAGTCTGCCCCGGCCATCGGTGGCGAGGCGCTGGAGCGTCTGGTCAACCAGCATCGCGCCGTGACTCACCTCATCACCCGCATGTCCCGCCGCGCGCCGGAAGCCGTGCTGACCCAGCTGATCTATCAGCCTGAGTTGAACGAAACCCTGCTGGCCAGCGAGAGCGATCTGCAGGCCTGGTGCCAGAGCATGGAGGCCGTGCTCAACGAGAGCAACCACGGCATCCAGTACCAGATGCAGGTACGCCGCGACGAGGAGCGCAGCCTGTTCGTGCCCCACGCCGTGGTACGCCAGCACGGGGTTGATCGCGAATACCCGCTCAGCTACGACTTCCTGCAATCCTCCGAGTACCGTCAGCTGGTCTCCCTGGGCAAGGAGATCGCCAACCTGATCGAGGAAGGCGGTTACATCAAGCGTGGCGAGAAGGTGAAGCCGGTCGCCAGCTTCGTTGAAGCGGTCGAGTGGCTGATGGGCGAAGGCAAGCGTGGCATCTACATCCAGCGCTATAAAGGGCTGGGTGAGATGAACCCGGAGCAGCTGTGGGAAACCACCATGGATCCGGAAGCCCGTCGCATGCTGCGTGTCACCATCGACGATGCGGTCGGCGCCGACCAGCTCTTCTCCACCCTGATGGGTGACGCCGTAGAGCCCCGTCGCGACTTTATCGAGACCAACGCCCTGCGGGTTGCCAACCTCGACGTCTAATCAGACGGTCCGACAACCATCAAAAGCCGCTCCTCGTGAGCGGCTTTTTGTTTTCTGGATGGAAGGGAGAGGGCGCGTTCCACGTGAAACATGAGGGACCTAAACTCTGTCACCACGAAAGGTGCGGCGCCACTCCCGCGGCGACACCCCGAAGCGGGTGCGAAAGTGCTTGCGCAAGATGGTGGCAGACCCGAGCCCCACCAGTTCGGCGATGCGTTCCACGGTGTGGGCGCTGGACTCCAGCAGCATCTGGCTGCGGCGCAGGCGCTCCGCCATCAGCCACTCCCCGAGGGAGAGACCGGTGGCGAGCTGGAAGCGGCGGCTAAAGGTGCGTCGGCTCATCATGCAATGTTCCGCCAGGCTGTCCAGGGTGTGGGGCGCGGCCAGGTGCAGGCGAAGGTGATCGAACAGCTGGTTGATCCTGGCATCCCGGGTGGTGGCGGGTACCGGCTGCTCAATGAACTGGGCCTGGCCACCCTCCCGGTGGGGAGGCACCACCAGCCGCCTGGCCAGCTTGTTGGCAATCTGGCTGCCGTGATGCTGGCGAACCAGATAGAGGCAGCAGTCCAGGCTGGCGGCGGTGCCAGCCGAGGTGATGAGCCCGTCGTCGTCGACGTAGAGGGCATTGGTATCGAGCCGCACCCGGGGGAAGCGCTGGACGAACTCCTGTTCAAATTCCCAGTGGGTGGCGGCACCGCGCCCGTCCAGCAGGCCGGCATAGGCCAGCACATAGGTACCGAGACAGAGCCCCACGATCTGGGCTCCCCTGATCCGGGCGGCAACTAGGGCATCGAGCAGGGGTTGGGCGGGGCGCTCGGCCGGATCGCGCCAGAAGGGGATGATGATGATATCCGCCTCCAGCAGACCCTCCAGGCCATAGTCGGCCTCCATGCGAAAGCCCTGGGAGGAGGCGGGTTGCCGCGTGTCATCCCCGGCGCAGAGTCTCAGCTCGAACAACGACTGGCCCGGCATCATCTTGTCGCCAAAGATGAGGCAGGGCACCGAGCAGTGAAAGGGGCTGAAGCGATCGAAGGTGATGACGGCGACGATGAGGGGACGGGGCATGGTGGCAAACTCCTTTGCACTCGGATCCCCATCATACGGGGCAGCAACAGAAAGCCGAAGAGCCATGTGGTGCCCGGCCCCTCGCTCAGAGCACCATGGTGTCGCCATCCTCGGGCACCCTTACCCGGGCGGCCATCCCCTGGCTGTCCAGGTAGTCGCGCAGCTCCCGCCGGGACAGCAGGGCATGATTGACCGCCTCCATGTGGCTGGCGATCAGGGTGGCCTGCGGGGCGGCCTGATAGACGGCGGCCACATCCTCCTTGCCCATGATGATGGCGCCCAGACCCGTCACCTGGGCATCACCGCAGTTGAGGACGACGACCTCGGGTTGGTGCCGGTGCAGCGCTTGTTCAACCTGGGCATTCCAGACGGTGTCGCCGGCCAGATAGAGGGTCTTTTCGGCGGGATGGGAGAAGACCACTCCGCTGACCTCGCCAAGGCGCTCCCCCAGCAGGGCCATGATGGTATCGCTGCCGTGTCGGCCTTCCGTCTGTTGCAGGCGGATGCCGGCGAACTCGCCGACCTCGCCGACCTCGCCCAGCAGGCGCACATCCTCGAAGCCGCATCCCCTCATGGTGTCGGCATCTTTTTGATGCTGCACGAACAGGGGAAGGTGCTTGGGGATCTTCGCTTTCGCGACATCGTCCCAGTGATCCAGATGGTCATGGGTGACGATCACCGCATCCACCTCCAGCAGGGTCGCCATGGGCAGCGGCAGCTCGACCAGGGGGTTGCGAAGATGGCTGTTGGCCATGCCTTCGAAGCCGGGGTAGCTCCCCTTGGGGGCCAGCATGGGGTCGATGAGGAAGCGGGTTCCTGCGTAGTGGATGAGCAGGGTGGCGTTGCGAACCTGGGTAATCTTCATGACGTGCTCCGGTTTCTCGTTGGGGACACGGCCAGTATGGAGGGATGAGGGACGGATCATGAGTGGCCCGCAGGCCTATTATCGATCTAATCGGGCCATTTTTGATGGCCTGCATTTCTTTTGTTTTTACCCCTTGAAAGCCAAATGTTGGCCCCTATATAGATAACAAGGCCGGAACGCTCGACAGAGGTTTCGACCAGGCGCCCGTCCATCAGGAGGGCAAACAATCCGTTATCGCTCACAAGAGGGTAATACTATGCGTTCTATCGACTTTTCTCCGCTCTATCGTTCTGCCATCGGCTTCGATCGTCTGGCCACTCTCATCGAATCTGCGGCCAGCAATGGCAATGCCGGCTATCCCCCCTACAACATCGAGCAGCTGGGTGACAGCGATTACCGCATCAGCATGGCGGTGGCGGGCTTTACCCAGGAAGAGCTGGAGCTGAGCTTCCAGGAAAATCTGCTGACGGTGAAGGGCAGCAAGCAGGCCGACACCGAGCGCAACTACCTCTACCAAGGCATTGCCGAACGCGGCTTCGAGCGTCGCTTCCAGCTGGCCGACTATGTGCGGGTGAAGGGGGCCGACCTGAAGAACGGTCTGCTGCACATCGACCTGGTGCGCGAAGTGCCCGAGGCGATGAAGCCCCGCAAGATCGAGATCAACGGCTGACAGCCTGACCTCGTTGCATTGCTGATGTTTCCCGGGTGCCGATGGCGGGCCCGTGGAGAGTAAACCCTGTTGCTTTATAGAAGGATAGGATCATGCGTAACCTCGATTTTTCTCATCTCTATTCCAATGCCGTCGGCTTCGAGCGGATGGCCCGCGAGCTGGAAGGCCTGTTCGATCAGAAGACCTCGGCCTACCCCCCGTACAACATCGAAAAGCGGGATCACGACAGCTACCTCATCACGGTTGCCGTGGCCGGTTTCGATCGCAATGAGCTGGAGCTGGAGACCGAAAATGGCACCCTCAAGGTGAAGGGGCGTAAGGTCGCCACCATGGGCGAGCGCCAATTCCTCCATCAGGGGATCGCCGAGCGGGACTTCGAGCTCGCCTTCAAGCTGAGCCAGCACGTGGAAGTGCAGGGGGCTAGGCTGGAGCACGGTCTGCTGACCATAGAGCTGGCCCGGGAGCTGCCGGAAGCGCTCAAGCCCCGTGCCATCCCCATCGGCAAACCCGATCAGCTGGCACTGCCCGGTTAAACAACATCGCTGACCACCTGATAGAAAAGAGGCCTGCATCTGCAGGCCTCTTTTTTTCATGCCGAAGGGGGAATCAACCGGCGTAGAGGGCGTTGATCTCGTCGGCCAGGATGGCGATGCCACGACGCACCAGATCTTCGCTCTGGGCATAGTTGAGGCGGATGCACTCCTGGCTGTGGCGCCACTCGGGGTCGTCGATGCCGGGGAAGAAGTAGTGGCCGGGCACGATCAGCAGGTTCTTCGCCTTCAGTCGCTCATACAGCTCCTGGCAGTGGATCGGCAGGTCTTCGAACCAGAGCCAGAGGAAGAGGGCTCCCTCCGGCTTGTGGATGTGGAAGCGCGGATCCGGAATGGCCTCGCGCAGCAGCTGGACCGCGAAGGTGGCTTTCTGCTGGTAGAAGGGTTTCACCACCTGTTCGCTCAGGGTGATGATGTCACCGCTCTCGATCATCGGAATGGTGATGGCCGGACCCAGGCTGCCCGGCGCCAGATTGATGATGCCGCTCAGGTTGGTGATGGCCCGGATGATCTTCTCGTCGGCGATGACGATGCCGCAACGGGTGCCCGGCAGGCCGAGCTTGGAGAGGCTCATGCAGAGGATGGTGTTGGCGTTCCAGAACGGCTTGGCGTCGCTGAAGATGATGCCGGGGAAGGGCACGCCGTAGGCATTGTCGATGAGCAGCGGGATCCCCTTGTCACGGGCGATCTGATCGAGGTGCTCGATCTCCTCGTCGGTGAGCACGTTGCCGGTGGGGTTGGTCGGCCGGGAGACACAGATCACCCCGATGTCGTCGCCCACCTGCAGGCTCTCGAAATCCACGTGGTATTTGAACTGGCCGTCGGGCAGCTTCTCGATGGTGGGCTTGTAGGCGACGAAATGATCGTCCGAGAGGGCCGAGTCGGCATAGCCGATGTATTCGGGGGCCAGGGGGAACAGCACCTTCTTCTTGCGACCGTCGGCGAACTCGCCGGCCAGCAGGTTGAACAGATAGAAGAAGGCGTTCTGGCTGCCATTGGTCAGGGCGATGTTGCGGGCGGAGATCTCCCAGCCCAGCTCCTTGCTGAGCAGGGTCGCCAGCGCCTTGGTGAACCTGTCCTTGCCCTGGGGGCCATCGTAGTTGGCCATGGCCTTGATCAGTTCGCCGTTGTCGAGCAGGGTGTTGGCCTCGGCCTGAAAGCGTTCCAGCATGGCGGGGATGGGGGCCGGATTGCCGCCTCCCAGCATGATGGCGTCGGGATTCAGCAGCCCTTGATTGAGGTCGTCCATGAGTTGGGTAATACCGGCGTGGCGAGTGAACTTCTCGCCGAACAAGGAGAATTCCATTCGGTGGCAAATCCAGAGTCAGTTAAGGGGGGAGCTAGCACCATAGCTCACTTCAAAAGCGGGTGTCGATCAAAAAAACGGGGCGTTTCACGTGGAACAGGGTTGCCATGATGGAGGTGGTAAAAAAAACCATTTATAGGTTTTAAAATAACCAACATTCGATTCAGGAAGGGGAGTGACAGCATCAAAAAATCATTTATATCAATAAAATCATGCTGTTATAAATCTGGCACAACTATTGGAATAGCTATCTGGTCATCTCAACCACACCGGAGCACACCAGATGAAGATCCTGATCGCTACCCTGATTGCCAGCAGCCTGAGCCTGAATGCCATGGCCGCCGAGAACTCCAGACCCGAGCTGGACAGCGCCGCCCTGCAACAGGAGATGCTGGCCTTGCAGCAGCAGGCCTCCCATGACGTGGTGGCAGAGGCCATTCAAAACCTCAAGCCGCTGGCCCTGGAGACCCTGGTGGTGGAGGCGAGCTCGGCCGATGCGACTCACCCCGAGAGTTGAGGTAGCGCAAGGGGGTCTGCCCCGTGTGCTGCCTGAAGAAGGCGATGAAGGCGCTGTCGCTGGCGAACTCCAGCGCAGCGGCCACCCGGCTGATGGGCTCGGCTTCGGCCAGCAGTTCCATGGCCCGCAGCAGTCGCCACTGCTGGCGCCAGGCCTGGTAGCTCATACCGGTCTCCCGCATGAAGATGCGGCCTATGGTCTTGTCACTGGCACCCACCCGTTCGGCCAGCCGGTTGAGCCGATCGGGCAGGGTGTCACCCCGCTTTATCTCCTGCAGCCAGCCGGTCAGACGCCCGTCTGACGGCAGCGGCAACTGCCAGGATTCCCGCGGCGCTTGCGCCAGCTCTTCTTTCAATAATGCCAGTGTGCAGGTTTGCTCTGCTTCCGGCTTGTCCCAGGGCCAGAGTGCCATCCGCTCGATGATCTCCCGCAGCAGCGGGTTGACCGCCAGCACCGCCATCTCGTTTGGCAACTCGGGCTCCGGCTGGAAGTAGAGGGAGCGATAGGCCACTACCCCGCGCATCAACACCCGGTGGGGCAGGCCTGCTGGCAACCAGGCCGCTCGCGTCGGCGGCAGCAGGCAGACCTGATCGTCCAGCTCTATGGTCATGCAGCCTGCCTGGGCGAACAGCAGCTGGTGGCGCTGGTGCTGATGGCGGCCGGAGTCGTGCCAGCCGAGGGCGGCGGCAATACCGATGGCGCTGCCGTCGTGCTGGTCCGGATCAAAGGGGTGATCGGGAAGAATAAAGGCCATGTGTCCGATTCTTGCTGTTTATAGTCCGCCTTATTGTAATCGGACAAGTTATCCCTCTCTAGAATGGCGACCTCTTGTGAAGGAGGTGTGTCATGAACAACAGGTTGCCACCGCGCTGGCTGGTGGTCGGATTGATGATGTTTCCCCAGATAGTGGAGACCATCTACAGCCCGGTGCTGACCCATATCGCCACTGAGTTTCGGGTGAGCGAGGGGCAGGCGTCCCAGACCCTGTCGGTCTATTTTCTGGCGTTTGCGGCGGGCGTGGTCTGCTGGGGCCGAGTGTGCGATCTCATCGGGCGGCGTCCCGCCATGCTGGCGGGGTTGCTGACCTATGGCGCCGGCACTCTGCTGGCGTTGCTGGCCACTCAATTTGAAACCCTGCTGCTGGCCCGGGTCATCGCGGCCTTCGGCGCCGCCGTGGGTTCCGTGGTGACCCAGACCATGCTGCGCGACAGCTATCAGGGTAGCGAGCTGGCGCGGGTCTTTTCGGTGATGGGCATCGCGCTCTCCCTCAGTCCGGTGCTGGGGCTGGTGAGCGGTGGCCTGCTGGTTGATGGCTTGGGTTATCTCGGGGTATTCGGCGCCCTGCTGGCGCTGGCAATCGGCTTGTTGCTGATGGCTTGCTGGCAACTGCCGGAAACCCGCCCGGCCATCACCCAGAGGGTCGCACTCTGGCCGCTGGCCTGCCGGATGGTGCGTGATACCGGCCTGTGGCGCAGCGCCGCCCTGGTGGCGCTGTTCAACACCATGCTGTTCGGCTACTACAGCCTGGCGCCGTTTCTGTTTGCCAGTCTGGGGCTGAGCGCGGGGGAATTTGGTTACTCCGGCATCGTGCTGGCGCTGGCGACCCTGGTGGGCAGCCTGCTCAACAAGCGCCTGCTGGGCCGTGGCTGGACGCCTGCCTCGTTAATACGGCTCGCCGCCGTGCTGGCGTCGGGTTCGGGTTGGCTGGTGTGGGCCAGTCAGGCATCGCTCTGGTTTCTGCTGCCTATGACGGGAGTTGTGGTGGCGTTCGGGCTGGCGATCCCCAATGTGCTGAGCCAGGCGCTGCTGGCCTACCGGGAGGTGGCGGGCAGTGCCGGGGCCCTGTTCGGGCTCGGTTACTACCTGCTGCTCAGCCTGGGGTTGGCGGTTGCAGCCAGCTTGCAGGATCTCGGGCTGCTGCTCGGGGGATGCGGTCTGCTGGCCCTGTGCTGCGGTTGGCGTCGTTCCACGTGAAACATCAGCTGCCGATAAAGCGGTAGCCGATGCCGGCTTCAGTTTCGATCAGGGTGGGTTGCTGGGAATGTTGCCGCCCAGCTTCTTGCTGCAACATCAGCTGCCGATAAAACGGTAGCCGATGCCGGATTCGGTCTCGATCAGGGTGGGTTGCTGGGGGTTATCTCCCAGCTTCTTGCGCAGGCTGGCGATGACGATGCGCAGGTAGTGGGTATCTTCCTTGTGGCTCGGTCCCCAGATGTCGATGAGCAGCTGGGTCTGTTGCACCAGCTTGCCGGGGTGGCACACCAGCGCCTGCAACAGGGCGAACTCCTTGCGGGAGAGGGGGATCTCCTCGCCCTGCAGGGTCACCTTGTGGCTGCTGCTGTCCAGGGTCAGGCCACAGTGGGGGAAGTGTCGACACTCGCCGCTGGTGGCACCGACGCGCTGGCGCAGCAGCACCCGGATACGGGCCATCATCTCCCCGACGCCGAACGGCTTGCTCATGTAGTCGTTGGCCCCCGCATCCAGCAGCCGCACCTTCTCCTGCTCGGAGTCCCGCGCCGAGAGCACCAGAACGGGATTGGCGTGATGCTCGCGGATGGCGTGCAGGATTTGGATGCCATCACCGTCCGGCAGGCCCAGATCCAGGATCACCAGGTCGGGGTTGAGGTGGCGATACTGCGCCATCCCCTCGGTGACGCCGACCGCCTCACTCACCTGATGTCCTTCGGCGATCAGGCTGATCCGCAAAAAACGGCGGATGGCCGCCTCGTCGTCGATGACCAGTATGTGAGCCATTCAGCCTCCCGTTTGCTGATTGAAAAGGGCGGCGACCATCAGGCCGCCGGTGCGTTGAGGGCCAGCGGCAGGGAGATGCGCATGCAGGTGCCGTTGCCGTTGGGGCCGGCGAATGCCCAGATGCGGCCGCCGTGGACCTCTATCATAGCGCGGGAAATGGCGAGGCCAAGCCCGGTGCCGCGGCTGCCGCAGTCGCCGACCGGCTGGGTGTAGAACAGATTGAAGATCTTGTCCCGATCCGACTCGGCGATGCCGACCCCGATATCGATGATGTCGATGATGAGGTCGGGGTCCGCCAGCATCACCTTGAACTCGATGGGGGTGCCGGCCGGTGAGTAGCGGGAGGCGTTGTCGAGTATGTTGACCAGCACCTGCTCGATCAGGGCGCCGTGCACATAGAGCCGGGGGATCTGCTGATCGAAGTGCACCAGCAGCTTGTGCTGGCGCCAGGAGGAGTCGAGCCGGCGGCGGGCGCTCTCCACCAGGTCCGCCAGGTCGACCCAGTCCCGTTTCAACTGGAAGTCCGGTGAACCGATGCGGGTCATGTCCAGCAGGTTTTGCACATAGCCGTGCAGGCGGCGCGCCTCGTCCTGCACCGAGTGCAGCAGTTCGATGCGGTCCTCCGCACTTATCCGGTCCCCGTATTCCAGCAGGGTGCTGCCGGCCCCCATGATGGTGGCCAGCGGCGTCTTCAGGTCGTGGGAGACCGAGGAGAGCAGGGCGGCGCGCATCCGGTCGGTCTCCGCCTGCAACTGGCTGTCCGCCAGCCGCTCGTTGAGATCGATCCGCGCCAGGGCGGCGCGGATATCGGTGAGCAGGGCCTGTAGCTGGTGCTCGGCGGCGGAGGTGAGAGGGCTGGCCAGCCGGATGCCCAGCACCAGGTCATCGCCGAGGTGATGATACTGGGCCTCGGCGGCGTTGAGGGTGGCGGTATGGGCACCGGCACTCTGTTTCTGGGCCAGGCACCAGTCAATGGCGGCCTTGTCTGTCTGGCCCGGCCCGGTCTGGGTGTCACCGGCCCGGTACTGGTAATCCCCATCGAGCGCGAACACGGGCTGCCCAAGGGCGAGGGCGATGGCCTGGGTTCCCTGTCTCAGCACGTCCACCGGGCTGCTGGCGGTGGCCAGCCCCTGGCTCAGGGAGAGCAGGGCGTTGCCCAGTTGCTGGGTCTCGCGCAGGCTGACCAGTTGCTGACGCTGGCGGGAGGCGAGGCGCCCGGCCGCGATGCCGACGATGAGCAGCACGAACAGGGTGAGCAGGTCGCTGTGGCTGGCCACGCTCAGGGAGAAGTAGGGGAAGGTGAACAGCAGATTGTGGCCGACGAAGCCCAGCACGGCGGCCAGGATGGCGGGGACCAGGCTGGTGGTGAGCGCGGTGGCCAGCACCCCCAGCACGAACAGCATGGGCAGGGAGGCGGGGGGCAGCCAGTGGGAGAGGGCCCAGACCACGGCCGAGGTCCCCCCCATGATGGCCACCGCCAGCAGGCTCTGGCGAAGCTCACCCGGGCCTGCCGTTGGCAGGGTCAGGCCGGGCTTGCGCTTCTCGGTATCCACCAGCGTGATCTCGAATCCCTGCGCCTGTTTGAGCAGGTGCTGTACCAGGGATCGACGCCAGGGCGGGTTGCGGGATTTGCCGAGCAGCAATTGGGATACCTGCTGCTGTTCGGCGGTCTCCAGCAGGGCATCGGCCACGGCCGGGCTGGAGAGGGTCAGCACCCTGGCCCCCAGCTGGGAGGCGAGGGCCAGCGCCTGCTCCAGCTCGGGGGAGCGTTGCCCCTTGCTGTCGATGTGCACCACCAGCCAGGGCAGTTGCCTGCGCTGGGCGAAGCGGTGGCCGTAACGCACCAGGGCGGCGCCGTGCTCATCCCCGATGCAGACCATCAGTTTGCCCCGCAGCGGCAGTGTGGTCTTGCCGGCGGCCTGCCACTGCAACTGCAGATCCCCCTCCACGTGGCTGGCGGCGGTCTGCATTGCCAGCTCCCGCAGGGCGGTCAGGTTGTTGAGGGAGAAGAAAGACTGCAGGGCGGCCTTGGCCTGGTGGGGCACATAGACCTTGCCCTCCTTGAGGCGGCCGAGCAGCTCCTTGGGGGGGAGGTCGATCAGTACCAGGCTGTCGGCCTCCAGCAGCACCTGATCCGGCAGGGTCTCCTTGACCCTGACCCCGGTCAGCTGCCACACCAGATCGTTGAGGCTCTCCAGGTGCTGCACGTTGAGGGTGGTGTAGACATCGATGCCGGCACCGAGCAACTCCTCCACATCCTGCCAGCGCTTCTCGTGGCGGCTGCCGGGGGCGTTGCTGTGGGCCAGCTCGTCTACCACGGCGATGGCGGGTTTTCGCGCCAGCAGACCGTCCAGATCCATCTCCTCCAGTCGCTGCTGGCGGTGCAGGTGCAGCTTGCGCGGCTGGATGGCGAGCTTGTCGAGCAGGGCCAGGGTCTCCTGGCGACCGTGGGTCTCCACCACCCCGATCAGGATGTCGACTCCCTCTCTGGCCTGCTCCCGCACCGCCTGCAGCATGGCGTAGGTCTTGCCGACGCCGGGGGCCGCGCCGAGAAACACCTTCAGCTTGCCCCTGTGCTCCTGCTCCAGGCTCGCCAGCAGGGCGTCCGCCCTCACTTCATCACGCATCCCCGTGCTCCCGTTGCATCGGCCGAACCGCGGCCGTGACCTCATTGCTCATGCTTGTCCCCGTTGTCGAAAGGGAGCCTTCCCGAACGGCAAGGAGCGCCCTCAGGCGCCCTTTTGATGATCGAGTTGCAGGTTCAACTGGAGAATGTTGACCACCTGCGGGCCAAGGATACCAGCTTGTGCCGCCGACTTGACCTGCTCCGTCAACTGAACGGGATCCAGCCCCCGTTGCCCGGCGACCCTATCCACCTGGGCCAGCGCTGCATCGAGGGGCAGATGGGGATCGAGGCCGGAGGCGGAGCGGGTCAGCAGGGCGGGGACCTTTGCTTCCGGCTGCGCCCTGGCCGCCGCTGCGGCAAACTCGGCCCGCAGGGGCGAGCTCATCCCCAGGTTGCTTCCGCCGCCACCTATGGTGGCGAAATCGCTGGCGGAGGGGCGGGAGTGGAAGTAGTCGGCCCGCTCGAATTTCTGGGCCAGCAGGGCGCTGCCGACCACCTGCTGCTTGGCGTTGGTGAGCAGGCTGCCGTTGGCCTGCCAGGGGAAGAGCAGCTGGGCCAGCCCGGTGACGGCCAGCGGATATGCCACCCCCAGCAGCAGGGTCAGGGTCAGCAGGGTTCTGATTGCGATCATGATGTGTTTGCTCCAAATGTGTTGGGTGGATGCGGGCCTGCCCCGCATCCGGTGATGCCGTTACACCAGCCCCAGGCCGGTGATGACCAGGTCGATCAGCTTGATACCTATGAAAGGCACTATCAGGCCGCCGACGCCGTAGATCAGCAGGTTGCGGCGCAGCAGGCTGGCCGCCGTTCCCTTCAGGCTGACCCCGCGCAGGGCCAGCGGCACCAGCGCGACGATGATCAGGGCGTTGAAGATGATGGCCGACAGGATGGCGCTCTCCGGGCTGCCCAGCTGCATCAGGTTCAGCGCCCCCAGCTGTGGATAGGCGGCGATGAACAGGGCCGGCAGGATGGCGAAGTACTTGGCCACGTCGTTGGCGATGGAGAAGGTGGTCAGGGCGCCACGGGTCACCAGCAGCTGCTTGCCCACCAGCACCACGTCCAGCAGCTTGGTGGGGTTGGAGTCGAGATCCACCAGGTTGCCCGCCTCCTTGGCGGCCTGGGTCCCCTCGTTCATGGCCAGGCCCACGTCGGCCTGGGCCAGCGCCGGTGCGTCGTTGGCGCCGTCCCCGCACATGGCGACCAGGCGGCCATCGGCCTGCTCCTGACGGATGTAGGCCAGTTTCTTCTCCGGCGTCGCCTCGGCGATGAAGTCGTCCACCCCGGCCTCGGCGGCGATGGCGGCGGCGGTCAGCGGGTTGTCACCGGTGATCATCACGGTGCGGATCCCCATGTGGCGCAGGATCTGGAAGCGTGCCTTGATGCCCGGCTTGATGATGTCCTTGAGGAACACTACCCCCAGCAGCTTCTCGTGGGTGCAGACCAGCAGCGGGGTACCGCCCTGGCGGGCGATGTTGTCCACCGATTTGAGGATGAGCTCGGGCACCGCCTTGCGATCGAGGGAGAGGTAGCGCAGCACCGCGTCCACCGCCCCCTTGCGATAGTGATGACCGTTGCGATCCAGCCCGCTCAACCGGGTCTCGGCGCTGAAGGGGATGAGGATGTCGCTCTCCAGCTGGCTCGGTCTGGTGTGACTCTTGCCCGCCAGGGTCAGGATGGATTTGCCCTCCGGCGTGTTGTCACCGAGCGAGGCCAGCATGGCGGCCTGGGCCAGCAGGGAGGGGTCCACGCCGGGGGCCGGGATCAGCTCGTCCGCCATCCGGTTGCCGAAAGTGATGGTGCCGGTCTTGTCCAGCAGCAGGGTGCGCACGTCGCCGGCGGCTTCCACCGCCCGGCCCGACTTGGCGATCACGTTGAGCTTCACCAGCCGGTCCATGCCGGCGATGCCGATGGCAGAGAGCAGACCGCCGATGGTGGTCGGGATCAGGGTGATGAACAGCGCCAGCAGATAGAGCCGGGGCACCTGGGTGCCGTTGTAGTCGAGGAACCAGGGCAGGGTGGCCACCACCAGCAGGAAGATCAGGGTCAGCCCCACCAGCAGGGCATCCAGCGCCATCTCGTTGGGGGTCTTCTGCCGCTTGGCTCCTTCCACCAGCGCAATCATGCGGTCCAGCGTGCTTTCGCCCGGGTTGTTGCTGATGTGCACCCAGATCTGGTCGGAGACGACGGTGGTGTTGCCGGTCACGCCGCTGCGGTCGGTGCCCGACTCGCGGATGACGGGGGCGGATTCGCCGGTGATGGCCGCCTCGTTGACCGAGGCGATGCCGGCGACCACTTCGCCGTCGGCCGGGATCATCTCGCCGCTGCGCACCAGCACCAGATCGCCCTTGAGCAGGCTGGTGGCCGGTACCCACTCGCCCTTGTCATCCTGCGGGCTGGTGACTCGACGTGCCTTGAGCTGACTCATGCCGGCCTTCAGGCTGTCGGCCCGCGCCTTGCCGCGCCCCTCGGCCAGGGTCTCGGCGAAGTTGGCAAACCAGAGGGTGAGCCAGAGCCAGGCTGTCAGCTGCCAGGCCAGCGAAGGAGCGACGCCGGAGAGCGGTTGCCCCAGCAGCGACTCCAGGGTCGCCATCACGGCCGCCAGCCAGAGGGTGAACAGGATGGGGCTGCCGAACAGCGCCCTGGGGTTGAAGCGATAGAGGGCTTCCACCATGGCCTGCAGGATCTGTGATTTCTGTTTCTTGCCCTTCACCTTGAGGGTGTCGGTGCTCATTGAAGCGGACTTGCTCATTGGAAAGCTCCCAGCATCGAATAGTTGGTCACGCAGATCAGTGGAGTGTGCAGCATCAGAAGGCACCTCCCAGCAGGCTCAGGTGCTCCGCCACCGGGCCCAGCGCCAGCACCGGCAGGAAGGAGAGACCCCCCATCAGCAGCACGGTGACGATCAGCAGGGTGATGAAGAGCGGGCCGCTGACGGGGAAGTCCCCCTCGCTTCGCTCCTGACGTGGGGCGCGGGCCAGCTGGCCGGCGATGGCCAGCACCGGAATGATGTAGCCGAAGCGGCCGAGCAGCATGGCCAGCCCGATGGCGATGCACTGCCAGCTGTCGGCGGCGGCAAAGCCGGCGAAGGCGGAGCCGTTGTTGCCGGCGGCCGAAGCGTAGGCATAGATCAGCCGTGACAGACCGTGGGGGCCGTCGTGACCGATGACGGTGGCGGAGTCCGGCATCAGCAGGGTAATGCCGCCGATCACCAATACCCCGACCGGCATCACCAGCATGCTGGCGACCACCCACTTCATCTCGGTGATACCGAGCCGCTTGCCCAGATAGGTGGGGGTGCGCCCCACCATCAGGCCGCACAGGAACACGGTCAGCAGCACGAACAGCATCATGCCGTAGATGCCGGCACCGACGCCGCCGAACACCACTTCACCCAGCAGCATGTTGATGATGGCGACCATGCCGGCGAGCGGGGCGAAGCTGTCGTGCATGGCGTTGACCGAGCCGTTGGAGGCGGCGGTGGTGGCCACTTCCCAGATGCTGGACAGCACGGGGCCGAAGCGGCTCTCCTTGCCTTCCCAGTTGCCGGCTTCGCTGGTGAGGTGGGCGAGGGCCGGATCCGGTTTCAGCTCCTGACCGATGGCGAGGCAGAGCCCCAGCACCAGCATGATGGTCATGGCGATGAGGATGGCGCGACTGTGAGCCAGATCCTTCACGTAGCGACCCAGGGTGCAGACCATGGCGGCGGCCAGCGTCAGCAGGGCGACCATCTCCAGCCAGTTGGAGAGGGCGGTCGGGTTCTCGAACGGATGGGCCGAGTTGATGCCGAAGAAGCCACCGCCGTTGGAGCCGAGCTGCTTGATGGCGATCTGGGAGGCGGCCGGGCCGAGCGGCAGCAGCTGCTCCTGGCCTTCCAGGGCGTGGAACGGCAGGTAGGCAGACAGGCTCTGGGGCACCCCCTGCCAGACCAGCAGCAGCGCCAGGATCAGCGCCATCGGCAGCAGCACGTAGAGACAGAAACGCACCAGATCCTGCCAGAAGTTGCCGAGGTGGGTGGTCTGCTGGCGGGCGATGCCGCGAAACAGGGCGATGGCGACGGCAGCGCCGGTGGCGGCGGAGACGAAGTTCTGGGTGGTGAGCCCCACCATCTGGCTGAAGTAGGAGAGGCTGGCTTCGCCGGAGTAGGCCTGCCAGTTGGTGTTGGTCATGAAGCTGACCGCGGTGTTGAAGGCGAGTTGCCAGTTCAGCCCGGGCAGCTGCTGCGGGTTGAGGGGCAATAGCCCCTGCGCCATCAGGATCAGGAACAGCAGGCCGAAGCCTGCGCCGTTGAAGGCCAGCAGGCTGAGGGCGTAGGACTTCCAGTCCTGCTCGCGCCCGTCCGTGCCGCAGCAGGCCAGGGTGGCGCGCTCAAGCGGGGCCAGCCAGCGACTCTTGCCTTCAAACACCCGATACAGGTAGTTGCCAAGCAGAGGCGCCGGCAGCAGCACCAGCAGCACGAACGCGACGGGATAGATGATCTCTTGCCACATATCCGGTTCCTCACTCATGGGGGCGCGCGAGGGCGCGCAGCAGATAACCCGCGAGGGCAAGGACCAGCAGCAGATATAGCCAATTCATAACGACTCCGTTGAGGTAATTAGCGTCAGGGATCGATGCATATCCGTGTCGATCCCATAGGTCTCATTGACGCTGAAAGGGTATGTAGAACGGGCGTAAAGGCGCCATAAAGCCCGATTTGGCTGGCGTAAAATCGGCGTAAAGAAGGCGGGTTTTGCTAGCTGGTGGACGGGCAAGGCACAAAAAAACCGGCCTGGGCCGGGTTTTGGTAGCAAGTGGCGGAAGCTGACCCGATGGTGATGAGGTCAGCTTCAACTCCACTTATCGCATGGTCACAAACTCTTCCGCGCTGGTCGGATGGAGAGTGTAAACACAGTTGTAGAAGCTGGTCTGATAATGACAGGCCAGCTTCAACCCCGCTTATCGCATGGTCACAAACTCTTCCGCACTGGTCGGATGGATGGCGACACAGTTGTCGAAGTCCGCCTTGGTGGCGCCCATCTTCATGGCGACGCCGAAGCCTTGCAGGATTTCGTCCATGGCGAAGCCGATGCCGTGCAGGCCGACCACCTTCTCTTCCGGCCCGACGCAGACCAGTTTCATCCGGGTGGGCTGGCGATGCTGGGTCAGGGCCGAGTACATGGCGGTGAACTGGCTGCGGTAGACCTTCACCTGGCTCTCGCCATATTCGGCGATGGCCTCCGGCTCGGTCAGTCCTATGGTGCCGATGGGCGGGTGGCTGAACACCACGGTCGGCACCAGATCGTAGTTGAGGTGCTCGTTCGGCTTGTTGTTGAACAGCCGCTCCGAGAGGCGGCGGCCTGCCGCGACAGCCACCGGGGTGAGCTGGATGCGGCCGGTGTTGTCACCGACGGCATAGAGGTTGGCGACGGCGGTGTTCTGGAACTTGTCGGTCGGGATAAAGCCCTTCTCGTCCAACTCGATGCCGGTGGCAGCCAGATTGAGGTTGTCGGTGGCCGGGACGCGGCCGATGGCCCAGATCAGGCAGTCGACGGTGAGGTGGCGACCATCTTCCAGTTGCAGGGTCAGGCTGTCGTCGGCGTTCTTGATGACGGCCTTGGGAATGGCGTGGGTGTGCAGCTTGGGCCCTTCCTGCGCCATGATCTCCACCAGGGTCTCGTGGATCATGGGGTCGAAGTTGCGCAGCGGCGCATGTTTGCGCACCACCAGATGGGTCTCGGAGCCAAGTGCCTGCATCACGCCAGCGATCTCCACGGCGATATAGCCGGCACCCACCACGGCAACCCGTTTGGGCTGGCTTTGCAGGTCGAAGAAACCGTCGGAGTCGATACCCAGTTCGGCGCCCGGAATGGTCGGGACCTCGGGGCGGCCGCCGGTGGCAATCAGGATGTGATCGGCGCTGTAGTGCTCGCCGTTCACCTCGACGGTATGGCTGTCGACGAAGCGGGCGAAGCCCTTGATGACAGTGATCTGGTTCTTGCCCAGCACGTTCTGGTAGGACTGGTGAATGCGCCCGATATAGGCCTGACGGGATTCGACCAGTCTGGCCCAGCTGAAGTGGTTGAGCGTGGTGTCGAAGCCGTAGTCGGCGCCATATTTCAGTGCATCGGCGATCTGGCCTGCATACCACATGGCCTTCTTCGGTACGCAGCCGACGTTGACGCAGGTGCCACCCAGCTCTTTGGCTTCGATCAGGGCGACTTTCTTGCCGTACATGGCTGCCCGGTTGGCCGAGGCGATGCCGCCGCTGCCGCCACCGATGGCGATGTAGTCAAAATGCTGTGCCATTGCGAGGTTCTCCGCTCGTTAAGAATGCAGTCACAGCATGATGGGGACAAAGCGGCCGGCCCACAAGAGCCGGTGCTCAGTTCTGCTGGATGGGCAGACGAATGTGGAACTGGGCACCCTGGCCCGGTTCGCTGGCGCAGTGGATGCGGCCGCGCAGCAGCTGGACCACCAGGTTGTAGATGATGTGAGTGCCGAGCCCGCTGCCACCCTGGCCCCGCTTGGAGGTGACGAAGGGATCGAAGATGCGCGGCAGTATCTCAGGGGGGATGCCGCGGCCGTTGTCACTGTAGTCGATGACCAGCTCGTCTCCCTGCTGCGCCACCTGGATGGTGATCTTTCTGGGCCTGTCCCAGCCATCGAAACCGTGATGGATGGAGTTGAGGATCAGGTTGGAATAGATCTGGGTGAAGCTGCCCGGGAAGGAGTAGATGCTCAGCTTGGGATCGCACTGGATGTCCACCTCGCACTGGGCCTTCTTGAGCTTGTAGCCGAGGGAGACCACCACCTGATGCAGGTTGTCGGCGAGGCTGAAGTTGTAGCGGGCCTCGGAGGACTGATCCACTGCCACCTGCTTGAAGCTGGCGATGAGCTCGGAGGCGCGTCTCAGGTTGCCTTGCAGCAGTTGCATCGACTCGTCGAGATTCTGGGTGAATTCGTTGAGGTAGGAGCGGGAGAGCTGCTTGGCCTCGATATGCTGCTTGAAGTCGGCCACCCGCTCCTGCAGGTAGGAGGAGGCGGTGACGCTGATGCCGATGGGGGTGTTGATCTCGTGGGCCACGCCGGCAACCAGGGAACCGAGGGAGGCCATTTTCTCCGACTCCACCAGGGTCTGCTGGGCCTGCTTGAGATCGTCATAGGCCTTGCCCAGCTGGTCGTTGGCATCGCTCAGGCTGCGGGTGCGTTCAGCCACCTTGCCTTCCAGCTGCTCGTTGAACAGGGTGATCTCCCGCTCCACCTTTTTGAGGGGGGTGATGTCATAGCCAAAGCCGATCAGGTACTTGAGGTTGGGCCCCTCGTAGAAGGGAGCGAAGGTCCACTGCAGTACCAGCTCGTTGCCCTGCTGGTCGTGCATGGTGATCTCCCTGTCCTCCAGGGCGCCCTGCTCGGCCAGGGTGGCGGCCAGCTCGTCACGCTGCTCCTTGCTGACGAAGAGATCCAGCCAGTTGTGCTGCAACAACTCCTGGTGGTGATAGCCGGTGAGCAGGATGGCCGCCGGGTTGATGCTGGCGATGTTGAGGTCCGGCTCCATGCAGCAGATGACCATGTTGGCGGAGTTGATCAGGGTGGCGGAGAAGTCCCGCTCCTGTTGGAGCTGATCGGCGGCCTGATGGCGGGCCGTGAACTCGTCGTTCAGCCGGGTGCGCATCTGGTTGAGGGTGGCGGCCAGGGTATCGAATTCGTCAGGGGACTTGCGGGGCAGGGGGCGACCTTCCAGGGTCAGCTCTACCGCGAGGCGATCCAGGCTCAGTTTCTGGGCATAGCTGACGATGCGGTTGATATGACGGATCACCAGATAGTAGATGATGACCAGGATGCAGAACGAGACGACCAGGGTCTTGATGGTCTGGCTGACCAGGATCAGCACGGATTTCTCGATGAGGCGCTGGTAGACCTGCTCCAGGGAGGCGGCGACGAACAGCTTGCCGACCACTTCCCCCTGATAGCTCAGGGTGAACTCGCGGGAGATGTCGTATTGGGGCTGCTCCACCCCCTGGGTGAGCAGGGGCACTTCCGAATTGCCCAGCATCTCCTTGACCATGACGAACTGCATGTTGGGCAGGTTCATGATGCCCTCGATCTGCACCTTCACCTGCTCTTCATCCAGGTTCCAGAGACTGGCCGAGATGGGTTGCAGGAAGGAGGCCTCGATCTGGCCGATGCTGGCCTCGATGACGGTCACATCCTTGTTGTAGTCCCAGGCGAGCTGAAGCACGGTGATGAGCAGTGCCAGCACCGTACTGCAGATCAGAATGTAGGAAAGCAGACGATAAGAGAGTCCGTTAAGGCCGACGGCCTGGGAGAAGATTCCTGACATGGCGTCCTTGCGGTCTGGATTGAGTGCGGTTTAGTTTAACTGCTTCATGGACTTATGTCGTGTGTCATCCAATGGATAAAAATAAGGCCCCTTTCGGGGCCTTTTTTGTGTGGGCTGGGATCAGTGACCGCCCTTGGCTTTTGCCGGGATGGATTCGTCGAATTCCGGCAGCGGCTTGTGTTCGGATGCCAGGAAGGTGTAGATGACCGGCAGCACGAACAGGGTGAACAGGGTGCCGATGGCCAGACCCGCTACGATGACGATGCCGATGCTGAAGCGCTGTGCCGCCCCCGCACCCGAGGCATAGAGCAGCGGGATAAGGCCTGCGATCATCGCCGCCGTGGTCATCAGGATGGGGCGCAGACGGACCTTGGCAGCTTGCATCACGGCTTGCATCCGGTTCAGACCATGGAGCAGCTGCTCCTCCTTCGCCACCTCGCAGATCAGAATACCGTGCTTGGTAATCAGACCGACGAGAGTGATGAGACCGACCTGGGAGTAGATGTTCATGGTGGCCATACCCCACGCCAGGGCGATCAGCGCGCCACTGATGGCCAGCGGCACCGACACCATGATGACCAGCGGGTCACGCACGGATTCGAACTGGATCGCCAGCACCAGGAAGATGATGGCCAGGGCCAGGGCGAAGGTGGCGTAGAGCGCATTCCCTTCGGTCACGAACTGGCGGGCTTCCCCCATGAAGTCGTAACGATAGCCTTGGGGCAGCTTCTCTTCCGCGGTCGCCTTGAACCAGTTGATCGCATCCCCCATGGCCACGCCCGGTGCCGGCACGGCGCCGATGGTGGCGGAGTTCAGCTGGTTGAAGTGGGGCAGGGCACGGGGCTCTCCCTTCACTTCAATCTTGATCAGGCTGCCCAGCGGGATCGACTTGCCGTCGGCGGCACGCACGTAGTAGCCCTTGATGGACTCGGGGTTGAGACGGAACTTGCGCTCCACCTGCGGGATCACCTCGTAGGAGCGGCCATCCAGGTCGATACGGTTGACGTAACCGTCCGCCATCATGGTGCCCATGGTGATGCCGATGTCCTGCATGGTGATGCCGTAGGCACCCGCCTTGTCCTTGTCGATGCTGATCTTCATGGTGGCCGAGTCGTAGTTCAGATCGAGATCCGAATAGACGAACTGGCCGTTGGCCTGGGTTGCCGCCAGCATCTCACCCGCGATCAGGAACAGGCTCTCGAAGCTGTTCGGGGTGGTGATAACGAACTGGATGGGCAGACCGCTCGACGCCCCCGGCAGTTCCGGGAACTGGAAGGTGGTGATGGCCATCCCGGGGATGTCCTTCACCAGACCGGCGACCCGATCCAGCACCTCTTTCTGGCTCGCTTCACGCTGGCTCCAGGGCACCATGGAGGCGATACCGAACGCCTGATTGGAGTTGAACACCCCCGAGAAGACCTGGGAGTAAGCGATCTCCGGCTGGTCGTCCAGGACTTTGTTCACGTCCGCCATGGTGTTTTCGATGTAGTCCAGGTTGGCGTTGGAAGGGGCCGTCCCCAGCACCGCCATGACGCCTTTGTCCTCGGACGGGGCCAGCTCGCTCGGAATGAACTTGAACAGCAGCGGCAGGCTGGCGAACACGATGACGGCAAACAGGATGACCACGATGCGCTTTTGCATCACGGCATGGAGCATGGCGTCGTAGCGGGCCGTCATCCGGTCCAGCAGATCGTGTACGGTACGCTCGAACTTGCCGGGCTCCTCGTTGGCCCTGAGCATCTTGGCGCACATCATGGGCGACAGGGTCAGGGCGATGATGCCCGAGACGAACACGGCTCCTGCCAGGGTCAGCGCGAACTCCTTGAACAGGGAGCCGGTGATGCCCCCCATCAGGGCGATGGGCGCATACACCGCCGCCAGGGTGACCGTCATGGCGATGACGGGCACGGCGATCTCCCGGGTACCTATGATGGCGGCCCGGAACGGCTCTTCCCCTTCCTTGATGTGACGGTCGACGTTCTCCAGCACCACGATGGCGTCATCCACCACCAGACCGATGGCCAGCACCATCGCCAGCAGGGTCATGAGGTTTATGGAGAAGCCGAACATGTCCATCATCATCACCACGCCGATGAGGCTCAGGGGAATGGTGATGATGGGGATGATGACCGCCCGGAACGAACCGAGGAACAGGGTGATCACCACCAGTACGATGGCGGCCGCCTCCAGTATGGTCTTGATGACCTCGTGGATGGATTCGTTGATGGCGATGGTGGAGTCATACAGGATGTTCACCTGCATGGTGCTCGGCATGTTGCGCTTCAGGCTCGGCAGCAGCTCCAGCACATCGTGGGCGATGTTGATGGGGTTGGCTGTCGGGGCTGCGTTGATGGCCAGAACCACGGCTTCGCGGCCATTGGCGCTGGCGCGATAGATGTCGTGGCTCTTCTCCAGGGAGACCTTGGCGATGTCGGAGAGACGGATCACCTTGCTGTCGCGGGTGGCGACCACCAGGCGCTTGAGCTCTTCGATGTTGCCGACCTGGGTCTCGGCGTTGCCGTTGAACAGGGTGAAATAGCCGGTGGCCTGGCCGGTCGCGGACTGATAGTTGTTGCTGTTGAGCACCGTCATCACGTCGCTTGAGGTCAGGTCAAAGGCGGCCATCTTGGCCGGATCCAGCCACACCCGCAGGGCGAATTCGACCCCGCCATACAGATCCACCTTGGAGACCCCGCCCACGGTAAACAGCTGGGGCTTGATGACCCGCTCCAGGTAGTCGGTGATCTGGCTGGAGTTGAGCTCCGGGCTGGTGAAGCCCATGTAGAGCACCGCCGTGGTGGAGCCGGTGGAGGAGGTGACCGAAGGGTCTTCCGCCTCTTTGGGCAACTGGGAACGCACCGAGTTGACCTTGGCCAGGATGTCGGACAGCGCGGCGTTCGGATCGGTGTTGAGCTTCATGTACGCCGTCACCGTGGAACTGCCCAGCTGGCTCGAGGAGGTCATGAAGTCGATGTTGTCGGCCTGGGCGACCGCCTGCTCCAGGGGCTGGGTGATGAAGCCCTGGATCAGGTCCGCACTGGCGCCATAGTAGCTGGTGTTGACCGTGATGACGGTGTTGATCACCTCGGGGTATTCACGCACCTGCATCTTGAAGATGGCCTGGAAGCCCAGCAGGGCTATCAGGAAGCTGAGCGAGATCGCCAGCACAGGCCGTTTTATGAATATGTCAGTAAATCGCATCGCAGCTCTCCGCGCTTACAGCATCGGGGTTTGTGCCGGAACGGCAAGGGCATCGTTCTCGACCACGTGCACCTTGGTATCGTTGCTCAGGCGAACCTGACCCGACAGCACGATTTGATCGCCAGCCTTGATGCCGGACAGCACATGGACATCGTTGCCGCGACGCTCACCTGCCTTGACCACCACCTGCTTGGCACGTTTCACGCCGTCAGCCTCGTGAATGACATAGACGTTCTCGCCATAGAGGGTGAAGGAGATGGCGGACTGCGGGATCACTATCTGGTCTTTCACCGTGGGCAGTATGATGCTGGCGCGGGCGAACATGCCGGAACGGAGCTGGCCGTCGTTGTTCGGAATGTCTGCCTGCACCTGGATCAGGCCGCTCTGATAGTTGACCGCGGGCTCGATGGCTGTGATTTGGCCGTCAAACTGGGTCTGGGGATAGGCATCCACGTTGATCTTGATGGTCTGTCCCAGGGTGATTTTGGAGATGTCGGTCTGGGGCACGGTGAAGCGCAGGCGCATCACGCTGGTGTCTTCCAGGCGCACAATCTGGGTACCCGGTTCCAGATACTGGCCGAGGAAGACGTTGCGCAGGCCCACGGCACCGCTGAAGGGGGCTCGCACCTCACGACGGGCGATGGTGGCCTTCAGACTGTCGATGTCCGCCTCGAGGGAGCGGTAGCTTGCCTCGGCATCATCCAGCTGGTCCCGGGAGATGGAGTTCTTCTGATAGAGGTTCTTGTAGCGCTCGAACTTGGCCCTGGCTGCCGGCAGTCTGGCCTGGGAAGAGTTCAGATTGGCTTTTTCCACACTGGAGTCCAGGCTCAGCAGCAGTTGATCCGCTTTGACATGTGCCCCGGATTCGAACCGGATGCTGTCGATGGTGCCTGACAGCTCGCTGGAGAGGGTGACCCCCTGGTTCGGCTCGATGAAGCCGATGGCTTCAATGGTGGGGACCCAGTCCTGCGCCTTGGTGACCATGGCGGTGACCGGGAACTCGGGCTCGGGCCGATTGGCCATGAACTCTGCAATCTTCTTCTGCTTGAACATATTGAAGCCGATGACACTGCCAAACAGGGCGAGTGCTATCAGCAACATGATGGCCATCCACTTTTTCATGAACAGGCTCCTGTGATGGAAACATTAGGGTTTAAAATGGCATTCCAGCTGGCCCGGATGACCGTCTCCAGCTGTTCCTGCGTCAATTCGAAATCGTGAACCCGGCGCTGCTGTGCCAGGTTGGCCACGCAATCCAGACTCAATGCTTGCAACACCAGAATGGGGAGATCGATGAAGAGTCCCTGTTGGCGTCCTTGCTCAAAGAAGCGCTCAAGTGGCGCCCACGTCGCCATTATGACCGGATCCCGCTCCAATTCAGCCCCCAATGGAGAACTTTCGTACTGCAATTTGCACTTGAGTGCATTGGGGTAGCTGGTGAAGATGGCATCGATGTTGAGCCAGAGGCGTCGATACTGCTTATAGGACACCTCTTCTATCTGCACACCTTCCATGACCAGGGGATGACACTTGAGGGTAGTGTGCTGATAGAGCTGGCGGATCAGGTCATCCTTGTCGCTGAAATAGCGATAGATGGTGCCTGCCGCCACCTTGGCTTTCTTGGCGACCACGGCAATGGAAAGGCCGTAGAAGCCCTGCTCGCCGAGGATCTCGTGAGCTGCTTCGAAAATGCGTTCTTTCTTATCCATGGTTATCAGAGGTCAACGACTGAATGAACGTTCATTCATTCTAGGTGGGCGCAAAGGCAAGTCAAGCATTGCCCATCATCTCTGACCCTATGGGGTGAGGGATTCAAAAAGTAGTGGGGAATTGCTGGATCCAGCCTGAACAAAACAAAAATAGTTGAAAAGGGGCGGAAGTGATTGAAAAACAGGCACTTGATTCTTTGTGTCAAAAAAAGAGTAGACAAGGTCGGCATCATCATCAATAATGCGCCCCGTTCGACAGCGTAGCGCCCGTAGCTCAGCTGGATAGAGCGCTGCCCTCCGGAGGCAGAGGTCACAGGTTCGAATCCTGTCGGGCGCACCATCAAAAGTGCGCCGGTTAAACGGGCGTGTTGAAGAACGAAAACAGCTGTGGTGGCTGTAGCTCAGTTGGTAGAGTCCCGGATTGTGATTCCGGTTGTCGTGGGTTCGAGCCCCATCAGCCACCCCATTTTACAGCTTGTCAGGTACGCGAAGGTGGCGGAATTGGTAGACGCGCTAGCTTCAGGTGTTAGTGCCCCCCGGGTGTGAGGGTTCGAGTCCCTCTCTTCGCACCATACTTGCTGTATGACGAGGATGACCAGATGGTCATCTTTGTGTTTTTGGAATACCCCCTCGGTGATTAGCGCAGCCCGGTAGCGCATCTGGTTTGGGACCAGAGGGTCAAAGGTTCGAATCCTTTATCACCGACCACATTTGAAAACCCCGCTCAGGCGGGGTTTTTGCTTTTTGGCGTTTCTCTTCCGCTTTTTCCTGTCACGTCTTTTTACACTTCTTCAGGCGCCTGTTCGCCACGAGTTCGCTATGCTGGGGCCCGGAGCCGCGAGACAGGGGACGCTCGGGCACGGACCAGATACAAGGCCTATGCATCACCATGTCACTTCTTTTCAACTCTCCGTGCTGGCCATGGCCGCACTGCTGCTGGGTGGTTGCGCCCTGCAGCCGAAACCGGAAGCTCTTCTGATGGGCGCCGCCCCCAAGCCAAAGGCGGAACTCGAGGCCACCTTGGTAACCAGTGGTGGCTTCTGCGTGACCCTGAGCGAGCAGGGCCGTCTGCTGACCCAGCCCTGCGATCAGCAACCGAACCAGTCATTCAGCTGGGATGTCGGCGCCCTGCAACTGGCCGGGGATTGCCTGGTCGCCAGAGGGGAAGATGGTCTGGGGATGGAGGCGTGCCGGGAGGAGAGCCATCAATGGCAGTGGCAGGGGGATCGGCTGTTCAATCGGCAGGTGTCGTTGTGCCTGGATGTGGCGGGTCGCCGTCACAAGCCGGCCGTCCCCCTGCGCCTCGCCGAATGCTATGGCGGCGCCAACCAGAGCTTTGAGTGGACGCCCTCCGGCACGCTGTTGAACCGTCTGATACACCCGGCTCTGGTGTGGTGACAAGAGAGCGAGAAGAAAAAAGGGTGGCCACATGGGCCTAATGCCAGTCAGTTAAGCCTGACTGGCATTGTTTTTACTAGGTTTTCTCGTCGCATACTTCTGTGGTTTGGCTTTGATGCACCTTGGGTAACTTCGTTCTCGGCGGGCGGGTAACTTGAACTGCTCTGCCTGTTTGTCCAACTCAGCGACACGCCCTGGAACCATGCCCGGTGACACAAACGGCAGGCAACTGAGTTCATGCAGCAGATACACCGATGCCATGTGAAAGCTCAACTGGCTGGCCGTATAGCCCTTTAAGCTCGCCGCCATCCTAACCATCTGATATCTCAGTAGGTTATAGGCCAATACCAAGCCCCATAGCTCCTGCCTTACTCCATCGGGTTTCTTGCTGCGCAGCGTCAGCCGGTGCTGTTGCAGGCTATGTTTCATCTCCCGATAGCCCAGCTCGATTTCCCAGCGATTCTGGTATAGCTCCATCAACTCGCTGGCCGGGAAGCGCAGCGGGTCGGTGAGCGAGGTCAGCACCTGCCGCTCCTTGCCGTTTACCGTCCGGGTCAGCAGCCGGGCTTCGAACTGCTCCGGCAACTCGCTCCACTTCTTCTTGGCCTGCGGACTGGCACTGAGGCGTACCAGCACATCCTGCCGCCCCAGCTTGCGGATGACCTCGTATTGAGCCCCCTTTTTCAGCGGAATAAGCCAGTGACGCGCTACGCCCTGGCGTTGCCAGGCATGGAGTAACCCCAGTGAGTAGAAGCCCTTATCGAACAGGGTCAGGCTATTATCGGGTGTTTTTTCAATCAGTTGCTCTGCCAACACCATCTCGTTTACCGCACAGGAGTCCATCACTGTCTGGGTCAGCAGATGACTGGTCAGCTCCATCTGACACAACATGCGGACCTGGGGATATTGCGTCTCCCCCTGGACGGTTTTCGACTTGGCAAAGGCGCCGGCATTGTCCGGAGTATCGGGCGTGCGCCAGACCACCCCGTCCACGGCCAGCAGCTGCAAGCCGGCCCAGGTGGGGTGCTGACACTGCTGATGCCAGAGTGTGGCGGTCTGCTGGAACACCTGTCGAACGGCTTGGTCAGCCAGTTTTTGGCGCGCCTGGATGA
>NZ_JBFOCN010000064.1:0-29977 GCF_040907815.1 Aeromonas sp. s6 | reverse complement strand
GACATGACGAAACAAGGACATCCCGATAATGGCCCATAGCACCCGCTCCATGGGCATGCGCCGTCGGCGCAAGGAGACGGAGCCCGTCTCGGCCAAGCAAGCCTGCACCAGTTCAGGTGACAGCAGGTCAGACAGGGACTCAAACTTTCCGGGAGGACAGGCGTGAATGAAGTCGAGAGCTTGGTCGATACGCATAAAAAAATCCGAAACCCAACAAGGAGTTTCGGATTCTTACACAGCCTGAGGATCGGTCAATGGATCCTTAACTGATCGGCATTACGCCTTCGGGCGCCGTTTTTTATGCTGGACTGTGATGCCGGCCGCTTCGGGTCATCAGTCCAGGGCATCAGTTGGACTGGGTCTGCTTCTGTTTTTGCAGTTGGTCGAGGGTCTGCTGCTCCTGCGGGCTGAGGCCAAGCTGCTCGCAGGCCTGTTCAAAGCTGATGCCAAGATGGCACATCATGATATCGATAGCGGGCAGGTAGTTGGTCATAGCATCTTCCATGGTGATCCTCCAGAGCTGTCTCTTATGCCCGAGGGCGGGGATGGGGGCAATTAGACTTTAGGTGTAGGGAGCCATCTGCTTCAGCCTCTGCCACTGGCCGGGGGAATTTGCTACTCTTGCGGGCACTAAAGAGGTTGCCGCCCCAGGGCGAGCAGCCGGTGAGGAGCAGGGCATGTTATTGAGTTTCTTGATCATCGCATCGGGCTGGTGGCACATCCGCGCGGCTTACGGCTCAGACTCCCGTCAGTTCTACATCAGCAAACCCCTGACCATGCTGTTCATCATCGCCCTGGCGTTTGGCTACCAGGGCGACGATCACAACGGCTCCCACGCCTGGATCCTGCTCGGTCTCTGCCTGTCGCTGGCGGGGGACGTGCTGCTGATGCTGCCACGGGATCGCTTCATCCAGGGGCTGGCGGCATTTTTTGTCGCTCACCTCTGCTACATCGTCGGTTTCGCCCAGGGGCCCCTGGTGCTCAAGCTGGTGGACGGCCTGCTGCTTCTGTTGGTGGCCGGCATGGTGTTCGGGCTCCTGTGGGGCCAGCTCGGCGAGATGAGGATCCCCGTCTTCTGCTACATGCTGGTGATCATCGCCATGGCCTGGGTGGCTGCCGGTGCCTGGCATGCCTCTCTCACTGCCGGCAGCGCCGCCGCCCTGGTGGGGGCGCTGATGTTCCTCTTCTCCGACAGCATGCTGGCGCTGGACAGATTCCGCCGCCCCTTCCCCCATGCCACGGCCTGGATCATGAGCAGCTACTTCGCGGCCCAATTCCTGATCGCCGCCTCCCTGGCGGGCTGACCAGCGGGCAGCCATGAAAAACGGGCCTTCTGGCCCGTTTTGCTATGTGATCCCCACCTTTCACGCCTCGACCGGTTCTGCGTCAGGGGCCCTCGGGGCCGGCTGCTTGAGCAGCAGCATCAGAGCGCTGGCGACGAGCAGGAAGATACCCATCACGTAGAACACCTGGTTGTAGGCCATGATGGCCGCCTCGCGGCTGATGGTGTTCGACAGCATGGCCCGGGCCTGCAACTGGGCCTGCTCCGGCCCGGCTCCCTGGGCCATCATGGTCTGGGCCAGCTGCATCAGATAGGCCTGCCCCTCGATGCTGGTGGCGGCCAGGGTGCTGCCGATCTGGCTGACATGAGTCCGGGTGTCGTTGTCGATCAGGGTGGCGATGATGGCGATGCCGAAGGCGCCCCCCAGGTTGCGCAGCACGTTGAGCAGGGTCGAGGAGGAGGGGATCTCGTCCGGCGTCAGGCTGGCGGTCGCCACCAGGGAGAGGGGCACCATGATGAAGGGCTGCCCCAGGGCCCGCACGATGAGGGACTGGATCAGCTGGGGCCCGGCGTAGTCGGCGTTCATGTTCACGTTCATGAAGCAGCTGATGGCGAAGACCAGAAAACCGAAGCTCACCAGATAGCGCGGATCTATCTTGTGGGTCAGCTTGGGCACCAGGGGGAGCACCAGCAACTGGGGCAACCCCATCCACATCAGCACCTCACCGATTTCCAGGGCGTTGTAATTGTGGATCTGGGTCATGTAGAGGGGCAGCACATAGATGGAGCCCATCAACCCCATGCCGAGCACCAGGTAGGCGAAGCAGGCCAGGGCGAAGCGCGGGTTGTGCAGCAGCCGCAGGTTGACCAGGGGGTGGCGGCGCAGCAACTGGCTGATGACGAAGAACACCAGGGCCACCACCGAGATGACGGTGAGCCGCACGATGAAGCTCGAGCCGAACCAGTCCTCCCGGTTGCCCTCTTCCAGCACCACTTCCAACAGGCCGAGACCCACCGCCATGGTGAGGATACCGATGAGATCCACCCGCTTGATCACCTCCCAGTCCACCGGCTTCCTGTCCAGCCCGTGGGCCAGCATGGCCATCACCAGCAGGCCGGGCGGCACGTTCAGATAGAAGATGTAGTGCCAGGACATCTGCTCCGTCAGCCAGCCCCCCAGGGTCGGGCCGATGGCGGGGGCGAAGGTGGCGCACAGGCCGAACAGCGCCATGCCGGTGGCCCGCTTGTGCAGCGGCAGCAGGCTGACGATGAGGGAGAAGGCCATGGGGATCAGCGCCCCGCCGGTGAAGCCCTGCAGCGCCCGAAAGACGATCATGCTGGTGAGGTTCCAGCTGAACGAGCAGAGCACGGAGGCGACGATGAAGGCGCCCGTGGTCCACAGCAGGTAGCGCCGCACGCTCAGTCCCCGGCTCAGCCAGCCGCTCAGCGGAATGGCGATCATCTCCGCCACCAGATAGGAGGTGGAGATCCAGGAGCTCTCGCTCAGGGTGGCCGAGAGTGCCCCCTGAATGTCTTTCAGGGAGGCGTTGGTGATCTGGATGTCGAGGATGGCCATGAAGGCGCCGATGAGGCCCCCCATGACCGCGATCCAGTTGCGGCGTGGTATGGCGTCCATCAGTGGGCGGCCACCACGGGATCAGGGGTGCGGGTGTCGACGATCACCTCGGTGGAGAGGCCGGGCAGCAGCTTGCCCGCGAGGGAGCCCGGATCCGGGATGCGGATCTTGACCGGTACCCGCTGCACGATTTTGGTGAAGTTGCCGGTGGCGTTCTCCGGCGGCAGCAGGGCGAACTTGGCGCCGGTGGCCGGAGAGAGGCTGTCGATGATCCCCTCGACCGGTTGATCCGGATAGGCATCCAGGATCACCTCCACCTTCTGGCCCGGCTGCATGTGCTGCAACTGGGTCTCTTTGAAGTTGGCCTCGACCCACACCTGGCTCAGGGGCACCAGGCTGGCCACCTGCATACCGGACTGGACGTAGAGCCCTTCCCGCAGGCTGCGCTTGCCGATGATGCCGTCAGCCGGGGCTCGCAGCTCGGTGTAGCCGAGTTCCAGCCTGGCTTGTTCAAGCTGGGCCTCGCTCAATGCCAGCCTGGCCTGGTTCTGCTTGGCTTCGGCATCCAGCACCAACAGCCGCTCGCGGGCGGCCTGCAGGGCGGCTTTGGCCTCCAGTGCCTGGGCCTGGTTGACCTGCAGGCCGGCCCGCACCTCGTCCAGGCTGTCCTGGGAGCTGTAGTGACGCTCATTGAGCTGGCTGACCCGGCGCACCTGCTGCTGGGCCCGGACCTGTTCGGCATTGGCCGAGCTGACTTTTGCCTCGGCCTGGCGGATGAGGCTCAACTGCTGGATACGGGTGGCGGCGAGGTTATCCGCCGTCGCCTGGTTGAGGTGCAGATCGGCCTCGGCCTCCGCCACCTTGGTCCTGTATTCGCGGTCGTCGAGCCGGGCGATGAGCTGGCCGGCCTTCACCGCCTGGTTGTCGGTCACCAGTACTTCGCTGATGTAGCCGGAGAGCTTGGAACCGATGCCGGTCACCTCGCTTTGCAGGTAGGCGTTGTCGGTGCTCTCGAAGTAGCGGCCATGCAGATACCAGTAACCGGCAAACAGCAGGCCGAGCAGGGCCAGCACCAGGGCGGCCAGCAGGGGGATCTTCTTGTGTTGACTCATGATATTGGTTTTCCTGAACTGTGGCGGGCAGGCTAACATCGTGCAACTGTTTCGATTAGTATCCATTCATGAGATATACAGTTTCACTGGTGAAACAATGGACCTGAATGCTGCCTTAATCCTCGTTCGTATCGTCGACAAGGGCTCCTTTACCGCCGCTGCCCAGGAGCTGGGCATGACCAAGGCGACGGTGAGCCGCCGCATTGCCGAGCTGGAGCAGCGTCTCGGCGCGCGGTTGCTCTATCGCTCCACCCGGCAGCTCACCCTGACGGAAGCCGGTGAACAATATTATCTACGCTGCAGCAAGGCGGTGGAGGAGCTGGCCCAGGCCGAACTGATGCTCAGTGCCAGCCAGCAGGAGGTGACAGGGACCCTCAAGCTGGCGGTGCCCATCGAGACGGGACAGCTGGTGGTGGGCAGGCTGGTGGCGAACTTCCTGCAAGCCTATCCGGGCATGAAGGTGGAGCTGGAGCTGACCAACCGCATCGTGGATCCCATCTGCGAGGGGCTGGATGCCATCGTGAGGGTCGGCGACATGAGCGACTCCAACCTGGCGGCGCGGCGTCTCTGGAGCACCGAGCGGCTGCTGTGCGCCAGCCCGGACTATCTGGCGCGCCACCCGGTGATCCAGAGGCCCGCCGATCTGGTGCATCACGAGCGGATCGCGGTCAGCACGGGGTTCCTCGCCTCGCACTGGTGTTTCGAGCTGGATGATCGCGAAGTGCTGGTGGATCCCCCGTCCCGCTTCCAGGTCAACAACATCACCTGTGCCAGGGAGGCGGCGAAGGCGGGGCTGGGGCTGGCTTCCCTGCCCGCCATGCTGTGCCATGATGAGCTGGTGAACGGGACGCTGGTCTCCTTGCTGCCGGAGTGGCAGCAACCCAGGGTGCCCATCTACCTGCTGTTTCCCGAGCGGCGCCTGATGCCGCGCAAGCTGAGGGCATTCATCGATTTTCTGGTGGCCAACGGCCCGGCTTACGGTATCGACAAGCTGCTGTAAGGGTTTCGAGGACAACGTATGGAGCGGTGGATGAATCTGTATCGGGCATCTCACTCCCGGAAGATGCTCGCCCTGGAATGATGGTAGTGCTGGTGATGATGGCACTGGCAAGGGTTTCGAGGACAACGTATGGAGCGGTGGATGAATCTGTATCGGGCATCGCACTCCCGGAAGATGCTCGCCCTGGAATGATGGTAGTGCTGGTGATGACGGCACTGGCAAGGGTTTCGAGGACAACGTATGGATCAGTGGATTAACTTGTATCGCGCCTCTCACTCCCTGGAGGCGCATGCCCTGAAAGGGGCCTTGGAGGTAGAGGGAGTCAGGGTGCGCCTCAGCGGCGAAGGGCTCTCCGGCGCGCTCGGGGAGCTGCCGGTGGATCTGCTGCAAGTGACCCTGATGGTGAACGAGCGGGATCGTCAGCGGGCGGGCCGGATCATCGAGCGCTACCAGCAGCGCCAGGGCAACGGCTGGCTGTGCGGCCAGTGCGGGGAGGAGAACGGCGCCAACTTCGATATCTGCTGGCGCTGCCATCACGATCCCCAGGATCATTGAACGCCCCTCGCGCCCTCAGCGCAGGGTGAAGTCGATGTCATCCCCCGCATGGGCATCGTGGTAGGTGGCGAGATCCAGCTCCTTCTCGCTGCGGGCGATGAGCACGGAGACCAGGATGTCGCCGGAGACGTTGACCGTGGTGCGCGCCATGTCGAGGATCCGGTCTATGCCGGCGATGAGCGCCACCCCTTCCAGCGGCAGTCCCACGGCAGTGAGGGTCAGGGTCAGCAGCATCAGCCCGGTACCGGGTGTGCCCGCCGTGCCGATGCTGGCCAGCGTGACGATGCTGATGATGGTCAGGTAGTCCACCAGATGCAGATCCACCCCGAAGGCCTGGGCCACGAACAGGGCGGTGACCCCCTGATAGAGGGCGGTGCCATCCATGTTGATGGTGGCGCCGATGGGCAGCACCTTGGCGGTGATGGCGGGGGAGACCCCGAGCCTGCGTTCGGCGCAGGCCAGGCTGATGGGCAGAGTGCTGCTGCTTGAACTGCTGGTGAAGGCCACCGCCTGGGCATCGACGATGCTCTTGAAGTAGTGCAACGGGTTGAGGCGCGCCATCAGGAGCAGCAGGCTGCTGTAGACGCCGAGCACGTGGAGCAGGCAGCCGAGGTAGACGGCGCCGATCACCTTGAGCAGCGGCAACAGCAGGCTGACGCCGTACTTGCCGGTCATCCAGGCCATCAGGGCGCAGACGCCATAGGGGGCCAGGGCCATCACCATCTGGGTCAGCTTGAACATGCCCTCCGCCAGAGAGGTAAAGAACAGGATGGCGGGGCGGCCGCGTCGCCCGGTGGCGTTGAGGGCGAGAGCGAGGGCCACGGCGAACACGATCACCTGCAATATCTTGCCATCGCCCATGGCCTGCACCGGGTTGCGCGGCACCAGGTGGCTCAGCACGCTGGCCAGGGTAGGTTGCTGCGCCATGGCGCCCCGTTCATAAGGACCCATATTGGCGCCCATGCCCGGTTCCAGCAGCCAGCCCATCATCAGGCCGATGCAGATGGCGACGGCGGTGGAGCAGAGATAGAAGCCGATGGCCTTGCCGGCGATGCGGTCGAGCCGCTTGCCCTTGAGCAGGGCAGTGAGGCCTGCCAGGACGGAACAGAAGATGAGGGGCACCATCAGCATCTGGATGGTGTTGACGAACAGGACGCCGATGGGCTTGAGCAGCAGGGCCTGCTCGCTGAAGCAGAGCCCCAGACCTATCCCGGTCAGCATGCCGAGCAGGGTCTTCAACCAGAGCGGGCGACGGGTCCAGATCCGCCAGGGTTTGAAGACCAATCCATGGAACAGCATGACGCCAATGTCCTTATTTTCTGTCTGCGGTGGCAAAAAGGGGCGACAGTGTAGCCATCCCCCCGTCAGGTTGCCACATTATCGACAAAGCGGCGCTCACGACCAGCCCGCTGGCGTTAAAAAAGGCGTTTTGTTGGCCTATATCAAGAACCCTCTCCGGGCTTCGGGCTTTAATTGTCATCTGACATGATGATTAAAGAGGTTCGAGATGTCCCAATCGATACACGGTCACGAAGTGATGGAGATGATGCTGGAGCAGGAGAGTCCGTTTACCCGGGCCAGCCTCAGGGCGGCGATCGCCTCGCGCTTCGGTGCCGAGGCCCGGTTCCACACCTGCAGCGCCAGCGAGATGGATGCTGACGTCCTGATCGACTTCCTGGCCAGGCGCGGCAAGTTCATCGACTCGGAGTCAGGGTTCCAGACCCGCGCCGACAAGATCTGCAACCACGGATGATCGCCAGCGGCGAGCGCGGTGGGGCGCTCGCCGAATCCCGCCACCTTTGTTATATTTCGCCCTCCTTCCCCTCTTGTTGAAAGGTTCTGCCCGGGCGCTCTATGGACACATTCTCCGCTGCCGTCATGCTGTTTCTGATCATGGATCCGCTGGGCAACCTGCCGGTCTTCCTCTCCATCCTGCGCCATGTCGACCCCAAGCGTCGACGCAAGGTAATGCTGCGGGAGCTGTTGTTTTCACTGGTGATCATGATGGGCTTCCTGTTCGCCGGTCAGCAGATCCTGAGCTTCCTCAACCTGCGTCAGGAGGCGGTCAGCATCGCGGGGGGCATCATCCTCTTCCTCATCGCCATCAAGATGATCTTCCCGAGCCCCGGTGGCGTGACCGGGCTGGCGGCGGGGGAGGAGCCCTTCCTGGTGCCCATGGCCATCCCCATGATTGCGGGCCCCTCCATCCTGGCTTCCCTGCTGCTTCTGGCCAACCAGGAGCCGACCCGGATGGTGGACTGGTCATTGGCCCTGCTGATGGCCTGGGGGGCCAGCGCCGTGATCCTGATGTTCTACGAGCTGTTCAACAAGCTGCTGGGTGAGCGAGGACTCACCGCGGTGGAGCGGCTGATGGGCATGCTGCTGGTGATGATCTCGGTGCAGATGCTGCTGGACGGGGTACACCACTATCTGGCGGTGACGGGTCAGAACTGACGGGGCGAATGCTGATGTCAACGTGAAACGGGGCTTCTTGAGCCCCGTTTTTTTGCGCGTCAGGCGGCAGCGGCAGGGCCATCCGCCGAGGTTTCCAGCTTGCCCATGATGAGGGCGAGCAGGGTCTCCCGCAGCCAGCGATGGCCCGGATCCTCCTCGTGGCGCTGATGCCAGATGAGCAGGTGAGAGATGCTGTCCAGGGCGATGGGCAGCGGCAGCGGCACCAGGGGATAGACCTGGGTCGCGTGGCGGGCATAGAGGCGGGAGAGGGTCACTATCATGTCCGAGTGCATGCCCATGCGCAGGGCCGCCTCGAAGGAGGGCACGGTCGCCTCGATCCGGCGATAGAGATCCTGCTCCGCCAGCTTGTGATCCAGCATCCAGCGATCCCGCCCCTCGCAGTAGGTCTGCACGTGGGGGTAGGCGAGGTAACGGGCGAGATCCCACTCGGGCTCCTGCAAGGCAGGGTGATCCCGCTGCACTAGGCAGGTGAGATCGTCGATGGTGAGCAACCGCTGGCAGATGGCGTTGGGCAGGGTGTCGAGGCGAAAATCCGAATTGATGCAGTTCTCCCGCACCGTGAAGGCGATATCCACCTGGCCCTGGCTCATCTCGGTCAGGCTGTGCTCGGTCCACTCCTCGTAGCGCAGGCGGATGCCAGGAGCCTGACGCTTCAGTTCGCTCAGGTAGAGGGGGGCAAACAGGGTGAAGGCGCTGTCCATGCTGGCAATGACGAACTCCCGCTCCGTGCTGGCGGGATCGAAGTCCGGCGGCTGGATCAGGTTGTCCAGGGAGAGCAGTATGGGTTGTAGTTGCTGCTGGAGATCCAGGGCGCGCGGAGTGGGATCCATCCCGTAGGCCGAGCGCACGAACAGGGGATCGTCAAAGGTCTCCCGCAACCGCCCGAGGGCCTTGCTGACGGCGGACTGGCTCAGGTGCAAACGGCGTGCAGCCCGGCTGCCGTTGCGCTCTTCCAGCAAGACTTGCAGGATTATCAACAAATTAAGGTCTATGCGTGCAAGCTGTTCCAGCAACATGATATGAATCCTCTTCAATTCCTAGATGAATATATACCATTTGTTTTCATATCTTGGCGATCCTATGCTCGACGGGTCTCTCGCCCTGGTGGCGGCTGGTACAGGATGTAGCGGTTGAGGGGACAAGTAGCACCGACTCATACGGCGGCCCATGGTCGCCGTATTTTTTTTGCGCCTCGTCGCCGTTTTTGCGCGATTTTTTCGCCAACTTGCACCTGCCTTGATTTTGCCCAACAATCGATACGCTTTCTTTTGATACAACCTCCAGGTATCTAACAGTCAGGAGTCTCCCTATGGGACTGGGTGGCATTCATATCTGGCATCTGCTGATCCTGCTCGTGGTCGTCGTCGTGGTGTTTGGCAGCAAACGCCTGGCTGGCGCCGGTGAGGATCTGGGCACTGCCATCAGGGATTTTCGCAACGCCTTGCGCGACGATGACAATATCCGGAATAAGTAGGAGTGAACGTATGTCTGTAGACGAGAAAGTGGAACTGAACGAGACCTGTGACAGTTGCGGCTGTTTCGCCGAAATTGGCACCATCATCGGCGAAGGTGACGACGTCATGGAGCTGGTGATCGAGGCTGCTGCAGAAGCCGACGCCCGCGAGAAATTTGCGGCTTACGAGGCGCTGGCCAAGCAGGTCACTGCCGAAGCCAAAAGCAGCAGCGAGCTGAGCCGGGGCCCGGATGGCGTGATCCTGAAGGCCCGCCTGCAATTCACCTGCACCGCCGAGAAGCTGATCTTCGAGATGCGCGCCCGCTCCCTCTGAGATCGTGATGACACGGCAGGCTTGCCTGCCGTCTTGCTCTGCCCCTCGCTTTTTCCCTCCCTTTGCGTTGTATAGTGAGTTATCCCACGGACGATCCGTTTTCCGTCCGGCATGCGCCGATCGGCAGAAGATCCCGCGACGCCCCATGACTTGGCGCAGGCGCCTTCTCTGACAGACCCGACGGTGCGCACCGGCCCACAGCGAGGTGGTTACATCATGATGCGGCGATGGATCTGGGCCCTGCTGGCTCTCTGCTCTCTCCCTCTGCTGGCGGCGGATCTCAAGCCGCAGTTGCTGCCCCAGGCCGGTGATCTCGAACACATCCTGCAAAAAAAAGAGCTCAGGGCCCTGGTGGTCTATGAGCGGGGGTTTTTCTTTTTCGACAAGGGAGCCCAGTACGGCATCCTGGTCAATCAGCTTCAGGGATTCGAGCGCTGGTTGAACCAGACCTACCTGGCCAAGGAGAAGCTCAAGCTCAAGATCATTTATATCCCGGTGCGCCAGGACAAGCTGCTGGACTATCTGGCCGAGGGGCGCGGGGATCTGGTGGCCGCCAACCTGACGGTCACCCCCACCCGGCGCGAGCAGGTGACCTTCTCCCAGCCGCTGATCGCCCCCATAGAGGAGTGGGTGGTGAGCCAGCGGGAGCTCCCTGCCTTCAATCGCATCACCCAGCTGTCCGGCCGGCGGATCTGGGTGCGCGCCAGCTCCAGTTATTTCGAGAGTCTGCACCAGCTCAACTGGCTGTTTCGGGAGCTGGGGTTGCCCCCGGTCTACATCGAGACGGTTCCCGAATACCTGCAGGACGGGGACCTGCTGGAGATGGTGTCAGCCGGGATCATTCCGCTGACGGTCACCGACAGCTTCAAGGGGCGGATCTGGCTCGACATGATTGGCGGCCTCAAGGCCCACAGGCTGATTCCGCTGCGGGACAAGGGGCGAAGCGCCTGGGCCCTGCGCAACAACAGCCCGGAGCTGCTCAAGGCGGTGAACGCCTACATCTCGGAGTCGAGCAAGCGGACCCTCTACAGTGACATGACATTGCGCCGCCTGCTGGCGCAGAGCGATCGCATGAGCAACATACTGGCACCGGACCCGCTGGGGCGACTGTCGACCATTCGCAAGGTACTGGAGGCCCAGGCGGACAAGTATCAGCTGGACTGGCTGATGCTGGCCGCGCTGGCTTACAAGGAGTCGGGGCTCAATCCCAATGTCGGCTCTCACCGGGGGGCCGTCGGCATCATGCAACTGCTGCCGAGTACCGGCAAGGAGGTGGGGATCCGAGGCGCCAGACTCACCAGTCTGGAGGGCAATGTGGAGGCGGCCTGTCGCTACATGCGGCTCATCCTGGACACCTACTTCAATGATCCCGGGATGGACAGGCTCAATCGCCATCTGTTCGCCCTGGCCGCCTATAATGCGGGTCCGAACCGGGTCCAGGCATTGCAGGCCAAGGCGGCCGACAAGGGGCTGGATCCGAACGTCTGGTTCGGCAATGTGGAGCAGCTGGTGGCCAACGACGTGGGCCAGGGGCCCATCAACTACGTTGGCACCATCTACAAATACTACGTGGCCTACCGTTTCAGCCTGCCCCAGTTAGAGGGCAAGTCAGAGGCCATCGAGGCGGTGCAGCCCTGAGCCTGTCAATGCCGGCCGGGGAGGGGATCCTCATGATGCTGCGCAAGGGGTTCCCAGCCCAGATCCCGGTGCTGCTGGTACCAGGGCATCAACAGCCTGGCCGGGGTGGGATCCGGTTGGCTGGCATGGGGTCTCTGACTGAGGGAGGGGTGGTCGCGCAGTTCCATCATCGGCTCCTTGACACTGGGTTATCGGGGCGGTTGTCTGGGTTATGCCACCACCAGATGACAGGGAGATGACCCTTGATCCCCGCCGACTTTGCCTTGCTCGCCGATCCCGGTGCAGCCCTCAAGGCCCGATGCCAGTTGATCCGCCAGGCTCGCCACCGGATCCTCGCCCAGTATTACAGCTGGGAAGAGGACGGCAGCGGCAAGCTGCTGCTGGCGGAGCTGGTGCGGGCGGCCCGGCGCGGAGTGGTGGTGCAACTGCTCATCGACGATCTCTACGGCGGGGAGAACCGCTTTCTGGAGGCGGTGGCGGCGGAACCGGGCATCGAGGTACGCCTGTTCAACCCCTTCTGGCTGCGGGGCTGGCGTCCCCTTACCTTGTTGCTGGAAGGGGTGCTGAGCTTTCGCCGCATCAACCACCGGATGCACAACAAGCTGCTGCTGGTGGATGGCAGCCAGGCGGTGATCGGCGGGCGCAACATCGGTGATCGTTACTTCGGGCTGGGGATGTCGCCTCACTTCATCGACCTGGATCTGCTCTGCCGCGGCCCCCTCTGTCAGCAGGCCGAGCAGGGGTTCGCGCTGTTCTGGCACAGTCGCTGGAGCCACCCGGTCCGTCGCCTGTTGAGACGCCCCTTGCTGCCAGCCGAAACCCGGGCCCTGAACGATTTCCTGCTGACCCTGACCGACCCCGCCATGGCGGCCGCCTATGATCTGCCGGCCACTCTGTTTGATGAGTGCCCCGTTCCCCTTTGCTGGCATCCCGGGCGAGGGCAGTGCTGGTTCGATCGCCCCGGCAAGGGGCTGGTCGCCCGGCCGACCACGGCGCCCCTGCTGGGACGCATGCTGGCGAGCAATCAGGGGGCCCTGAGGTTGGTGAGCCCTTACCTGATCCTGACACGGGGGCTGCGTCGCCGGCTCAAGGGGCAGCGACGGCAGGGGGTCGACATCGAGATCCTGACCAACTCCCTGGCCAGCACGGATGTGCCCCTGGTCTATGGCGCCTATCGACGTCACCGCCCCTGGCTCGAGCGTCAGGGGATCACCCTGTTCGAGCTGACGACGGAGGCGTTCAGTCTGCATGCCAAGCTGATCCTGATGGGGAAGGAGGAGGCGCTGCTCGGCAGTTTCAACCTGGATCCCCGCTCCCTGATGCTCAACACCGAGTTGATGCTGCACCTCCATAGCCCGACGCTGTGCGACGAGTTGCAGCAACTCATCGATGGCTGGTTGCAGCAGGCCGTGCACCCGGTGGCGGCGTCCCCCTCTGCATGGCGGCGCCTGCTGGCGCAATTGAGCGATTGGTTACCTTTGCACCGTTGGTTGTGAGTGGGATCCGCCTTGTGCGAGATCTCGCAAAGCCTTGTGCGCCTTCGAGGATAACGTTTGCCATCCAAAGACGGGACTGGATTGCATCGTATTGTTTTTAATCGATTTATATTAAGAGTGCAGTAACAATCCAGGGGCCTCGACTGCATAGAGGTGCGTGTAGAACGGTTTTTTATTTTATTTAACTGCGTAGTATCTCGAGTGCAAGGACAAACACGGCGGCTGGTCTGCCGTGTGGGTGACGGCAACAGGGGAAATGGGCCAACCGGATTGCTCCGGCAGGCGAGGCAGATCGGGAGCGGAAACCCGTGATGCCAGACAGACCCCCGTGGTTGCGGTAGCCCAATATGGAACATGCTATTTGCGAGGGGGTGACATGCGAATGTTGCCCCATTTTTTTATGCCCGCCGTCTGCTTGTCCAATAAAAAAGACCGCCTGCTGGCGGTCTTTTGCGTGATGTTTCGGCGATCAGGCGAGGCCCGCCAGCAGACGACTCCAGTTGCGTTTGGCAACGAGGAAACCGTCTCGCAACGTGCGGTACTCCAGTTGCAGCCTGAGCCTGTCGTAGCGTGCGAGGGCTGTGCGCTTGCGCTGCTCCAGCAGTGACTTGCGGCTGGCATAGTAGTGCTGGATCTGCAGGCTCAGCTTGTCGTACTCCTCCTGCAGCAGTGCCTGCCAGCGTTCCCTGTCGTCCTGCTTGTGCACTCTGGCCTGGGCGCGCTTGAGCTGCATCTCCAGCCTGGCCTGTTCGATGCGTTCCTCCGGGCAGGATCTCAGGTCTTTGGCGAGCCCGCACCAGGCGGCGGTGCGGATCAGCCACTTGGTGGGGTCGAACTGCCACCACTGAATGCCGTTGCGGTAGTCGTTCTCGAACAGGTGATGGAAGTTGTGATAGCCCTCGCCAAAGGTGAAGAAGGCCAGGATGCCGTTGTCCCGGGCGCTGTTGCGATCCGTGAACGGCTGGCTGCCCCAGATGTGGGCCAGGGAGTTGATGAAGAAGGTGGTGTGATGGGTCATCACCATGCGCAGCACCCCGGCCAGCAGCATCATGCCGAGCAAATCCCCGTGCAGGAGGCCGAGCAGCAGCGGAATGCCGATGTTGGTGACCAGAGCCAGGGCGAGATAGTGCCTGTGCTGGAAGGCGACCACGGGGTTGTTTTGCAGGTCGCGCACATTGCTGTAGTCGTGGTAGGTATCGCGCTGGTATTCCCGCAGCATCCAGCCGATGTGGGAGTACCAGAAGCCGCGACCCGCACTGTAGGGATCCTTCTGGTTGTCATCCACGTGGCGGTGGTGGCGGCGATGATCCGAGGACCAGTGCAGCGCCGAGTTTTGCAGGGCTAGCGCGCCTCCGATGGCGAAGACCCATTGCAGGGCCGGGTGTGCCTTGTAGGCCTTGTGGGACCAGAGCCTGTGGTAGCCGGCGGTGATGGAGATGCCGCAATAGCAGAACAGCAGCAGGAAGCAGAGCCACTGCCAGAGGTCGTAGCCCTGGCTCAGTCCATACCAGGGGACCGCTATCAGTGCCGTCAGCCCGGAGAGGGCGAACAGCAGGGTGTTGGTCATGATGATCGGGGGGCGGTCCATTTCACTCGGCTCCTTTCAGCGAACAGCTGTTCACTATTCTCCATTGAGCAGGAATGCGGGTCAATGGTAAAAAAGTCGGAGACAAACCTGATCCCGGCCCCGCCTTCGGGTTATCATCTGGCCTCGCTAATCTCAAGGTGACTGTTTTCGTGGGTATTCGCGCGCAACAAAAAGAAAAAACCCGGCGTACGCTGATCGAGGCGGCGTTCAGTCAACTCTGCGCCAACCGCAGTTTCTCCAACCTCAGCCTGCGGGAAGTGGCCAGAGAGGCGGGCATAGCGCCGACCTCCTTCTATCGCCACTTTCGGGACATGGAAGAGCTGGGGCTGACGCTGGTGGACGAGGGAGGGTTGACCCTGCGCCAACTGATGCGCCAGGCGCGCCAGCGCATTGCCGGTGGTGGCAGCGTCATCAGCACCTCGGTGCAGACCTTCATGGAATTCGTCGAAAACAACCCGAACATCTTCCGGCTGCTGCTGCGCGAGCGCTCCGGCACCTCGGCTGCATTCCGTCAGGCGGTGGCCCGGGAGATCCAGCACTTCATCGCCGAGCTGACCGATTATCTGGAAGCCACCACGCAGGCGTCACGGGAAGAGGCCTATATCCAGGCCGAGGCCATGGTGACCATCGTCTTCAGCGCCGGTGCAGACGCCCTCGACATGACTCCGGAAGAGTGCAAGGCACTGTCGGAGCGCACCATCAGCCAGTTGCGGATGATCGCCATGGGCGCCGAGGTGCAGAACCGCAAGCGCCACGAATCTCTCACATAACGCAAGGATGGACAGCCTCATGCATGAACCGAACGCGATTCCGAAGAAGCCCCTGGTGCTGGCCCTGCTGATCGGTATCTGTGGCGATGCCTTCCTGTCGGCCTTGACGGAGTCGGTCGTCCCCTTCTCCTTCTACCCCCTCATCGCCCTCTTGCTGGCGGCCAGCCAGCTCTATCAGCACTATCGCCATGAGCCCATGGTGGGCAACACACCCAGCTGCATCCTGCTCTGCTTCTTTATCGGCGTGTTCGGCCATTCTGCCCTGGTCAAGGTGCAGTACCCCGAGCTTGGCAGCAACTTCTTCTCCCTCATTGCCATGCTGCTGCTGCTCGCAGCTCTCTCCATCAAGCTGGGAATCAGCCTCGGAAAAACGCAAAAGGAGTGACGAATCACTCCTTCTGGTCGGGTCGGGGGTGGCCTAGTCGGCCCTGGGGGGAGTCTCTCCCTGCTTCCTGGCGTCTATGATGGCCTGCAGCTTGGTGCGGATATCCATCATGCCGAACACCCCGAAGATCAGCACCTGGGTGAATTCGAGACGAGTGACCGCGAAGTAGGGTTTGCATGCCGCCTTGATCATGCTGGCCTGTACCCAGTGCATCAATATCACGATGACGCCGCACACCGGCAGAAAGCCGTTCAGTTTGCCCGGCAGGGTGCCCAGCAGGGCGAGTGCCACACCGAACCAGAAGAACAGCAGCACCCCCATCGCCAACAGATTAAACACCCGCTTCATCGTTTACCTCCCGTACATAGAGTTGATAGCAGGCCTGATGTGATCGACCTGCTTGTCCTTGAGCCGTTGTCCAAATTGACGGAGAAGGGGACTGTACCCATCTCCCCTTTAAACAGCTGCGTCATGCTTGGTGTCCCGCAGATAGAGCTGATAGCAGACCTGACCAGCTTGCTTGTCCTTGAGTAGTTTCCAGCTGGCGGGCAGCGCCAGATCGGCCATCTCTTTTTCCCGCTCCAGATAGATGAGGGCATCGGATGCCAGCCAGCCGCGCTGCTCGAGCAGCTCGCACACCTGGGGCAGCAGCTCGCGACGAAACGGTGGGTCCAGAAAGACCAGATCGAACGGCGTGGCCGTGCCTTGCAGCCAGCTCACGGCATCAGCCTGGATCACCTGCCCCTGGCTGCTGCCCAGGGTCGTCAGGTTCTTCTTGAGCTGGTCGGCGGCGCCTCTGTCCATCTCGATCAGGGTGACCTGTTCGGCATAGCGGGACAAGGCTTCCAGCCCCAGCCCGCCGCTGCCGGCGAACAGATCCAGGCAGCGGGTACCGCGCACGTGGGGAGCCAGCCAGTTGAAGATGGTCTCCTTGACGCGATCCGTGGTGGGTCTGAGCCCTTCCACATCCCTGACGGGGAGTTTGCGCCCCTTCCATTGGCCGCTGATGATTCGTACCACGCCCGCTCGCCCCTGAGGGGCCGGGCTCTTGCTCGGGCTGTTACGGCTGGATTTCACTCTGGGCATCGCGTTTCGTCGTCAGAAAATAAAGTGATAGTATAAGGCGGTTCATTTTTATGCCGACCCGCCGAGGGACGGCTATCTTAGCAGTCAGCCTTTGATGTGAGTATTTTTAGATGGCAAAAGGTTTGTTTTCCTGGCTGGGTTTCGGCCGCAAGAAAGAAGAGGCTGAGGCCGTTCCATCGCAGGCGCCCGACGCTACCCCGGCGGTAGTCGAGTCGGAGGCCGCCGCTGTTCCCGCGCCTGTCGCCGATGTTGCCCCGGCTGATGCCCCCACCGCCAAGCCCGAAGCGCCGCTGAGCGGCCCTGACGAAGGCCCCCTGGTTGTGGAAGAGCCGGAGGGCGAGCTTGAGCCCGTCATCGTCAATGAGGCCTTGATCTCAACCGAAGCTCAGGTCGCAGAAGAAGCCCGTGTTGCCGCCGAGGCTCGCGCCGCAGAAGAAGCCCGTATTGCCGCCGAGGCCCGCGCCGCAGAAGAAGCCCGTATTGCCGCCGAAGCTCGCGCCGCAGAAGAGGCTCGTGTTGCCGCCGAAGCCCGCGCCGCAGAAGAGGCCCGTGTTGCCGCCGAGGCTCGCGTCGCGGAAGAGGCTCGTGTTGCCGCCGAGGCTCGCGCTGTAGAAGAGGCTCGCATCGCCGCCGAGACTCGCGCCGCAGAAGAAGCCCGTATTGCCGCCGAAGCCCGCGCCGCAGAAGAGGCTCGTCTTGCCGCCGAAGCCCGTGCAGCAGAAGAAGCTCGTATTGCCGCCGAAGCTCGCGCTGCGGAAGAGGCTCGTATTGCCGCCGAAGCTCAGGCTGCCGAGGAAGCCCGTGTCGCCAAAGAGGCTCAACGAGCGGAAGATTTGCGTCTGGTCGCCGCGATGGAGGCTGAGGCCGCCGCGCTGGCCGCTCTGCCACTGGCCGCCAAGGTGGACGACGACACTCAGGAGAAGCCGCAGCGGGAGGGCTTCTTTGCCCGCCTCAAGCGCAGCCTGGTGCGTACCAGGGAGAATATCGGTTCCGGTTTCTTCGGCCTGTTCCGTGGCAAGAAGATCGATGACGATCTGTTCGAAGAGCTGGAGACCCAGCTGCTGACCGCCGATCTTGGCGTCGACACCACCACCCGCATCATCGAGGGGCTGGTACAGCACGCGGACCGCAAGCAGCTCAAGGATGCCGAGGCGCTCTACGGTCTGCTCAAACAGGACATGGGCGAGATGCTGGCCAAGGTCGAGCAGCCTCTGGTGATCGACACCAGCAAGAAGCCTTACGTCATCCTGATGGTTGGCGTGAACGGCGTCGGCAAGACCACCACCATCGGCAAACTGGCCAAACAGTTCCAGGCCGAGGGCAAGAGCGTGATGCTGGCCGCTGGCGATACCTTCCGTGCCGCTGCGGTCGAGCAGCTGCAGGTGTGGGGTCAGCGCAACAACATTCCGGTGATTGCCCAGCACACCGGTGCCGACTCCGCCTCCGTCATCTATGACGCCATCGAGGCTGCCCGCTCCCGCGGGGCTGACGTGCTGATCGCCGATACCGCTGGCCGCCTGCAGAACAAGAGCAACCTGATGGAGGAGCTCAAGAAGGTGGTGCGGGTGATGAAGAAGCTGGACGATGCGGCGCCCCACGAGATCATGCTTACCCTGGACGCAGGCACCGGCCAGAACGCATTGAGCCAGGCCAAGCTGTTCAGCGAGGCGGTGGGCCTGACCGGCATCACCCTCACCAAGCTGGACGGGACCGCCAAGGGTGGCGTCATCTTCGCGGTGGCCGACAAGTTCCAGATCCCGATCCGCTACATCGGGGTGGGCGAGGGGATCGACGATCTGCGCCCGTTCGTCGCCAACGATTTTATCGAGGCGCTCTTCAGCCGCGAAGAATAAATCCGGCTGACATGAGTCGGCCCGGCCGTGACAAGCACGTGTTCCATACCCCGACTCCGGTCGGGGTATGTCACTATGAGGGCGCAGGCATGGCTCATCCGGGCAAGGATGACATGTGGCATGGTTGTGACCGGTGTTGTCATCCAGGTGTTGTGCCGGTACGGGGGAGTGAGCGCCCCATGCTTTATCCCGGTCGGGGTTTGTCAATCTCAGGGAACCGTTATGATTCGTTTTGACAAGGTCAGCAAGGTCTACAGTGGCGGTCATCAAGCGCTGCAAAAGGTCAGTTTTCACCTGCGCAAGGGGGAAATGGCCTTCCTGACCGGCCATTCGGGGGCGGGCAAGAGTACCCTCCTCAAGCTCATCAGCGTGATGGAACGGCCGACCGACGGCCGCGTCTTCTTCCACGGCGATGACGTCAGCCACATCCAGCGCAGTCAGATCCCCTACGTGCGCCGCCAGATCGGCATGATCTTCCAGGATCACCGCCTGTTGATGGATCGTACCGTGTTCGACAACGTCGCCCTGCCCCTGGTGATCGATGGCTACAGCCATGGGGACATCAACAAGCGGGTGGCGGCGGCGCTGGACAAGGTCGGGCTGCTCGGCAAGGAGCGCTACCAGCCGCGCATGCTCTCCGGTGGTGAGCAGCAACGGGTCGGCATCGCCCGCGCCATCGTCAACAAACCCCCCCTGCTGCTGGCGGACGAGCCGACCGGCAACCTGGATCCCCAGCTTTCCATGGACATCATGCGCCTGTTCGAGGAGTTCAACCGCTTCGGCGTCTCCGTGCTGATTGCCACTCACGATCTGGGGCTGATCGCCCGGATGCGCTACCGCACCCTGACCCTCAAGGCGGGTCGCATGTATTCGTCCGGGGAGGATCGCTGATGGCTATTGTTCGTCATAAACAGCCGCCGTTGCGTCGTTTGATGATGTATGGGGTGGATCATGTGCGTCAGGCCTTTGCCAGCCTGGGTGAGCTGTGGCGCAACCCGCTCGCCTCCCTGATGACCCTGGCGGTGCTTGGCGTGAGTCTGGCGCTGCCTTCCTGTTTCCACGTATTGCTGAAGAATGCCGAAGTGGTAGAGGGGAGCTGGCAGACCAGCTCCCAGATCTCCCTCTATCTGCGCAAGGATCTGCCGGAGCAGAGCATCCTCGACATGACGCAGCGGATCCTGCTCTATCCGGAAGTGGAGTCCGTCACTTATATGAACCGTGACGAGGCGCTCAGGGAATTTCGGGAGATCTCCGGTTTCGGTGATGCCCTGGATTATCTGGACAGCAACCCGCTGCCGCCGGTGCTGAGCGTGATCCCGGATCCGCGCTGGCAGAATCCCGAAGGGGCCGCCGAGCTGCTCGCCAAGCTGGAGAACGAGCCCGGTATCGAGCAGGGCAAGCTGGATCTGCAGTGGTTGACCCGGTTGCAGGGGATCATGAACCTGCTGCGCCACACCATTACAGGTATCGCGGTGTTGCTGCTCTCCGCCGTGTTGCTGATCGTGGGCAACACCCTGCGCCTGAATATCCTGAACCAGCGTTCCGAGATTGAAGTGCTCAAATTGGTGGGCGCGACCGATGCCTTCATCCACCGTCCCTTCCTCTATACGGGCATCTGGTTCGGGGTCATCGGCGGCATGCTGGCCTGGTGGCTGACCGAGGTGATGGTGATCTGGAGCGAGGGGGTGGTGAAGGAGCTGGCGGGGCTCTACAACAGCAACTTCCGTCTGGTGGGGATGGGGGCGTTCGACGGCTTCAATCTTATACTGCTGGGCGCCCTGCTGGGGTTGATCGCCTCCTGGTTCTCGGTGCACAGGCACATTCGCGACATAGAACCGTCCTGATTAATTTGTCAGCATTTTAAAGCGCTGGATTTTGCGAACTGGATCAAGTAAAAGAGTGGCCCGTTTCTGGCACGGGCCACTTTCTCAGAGTAATCTGAATGGTGTCTGCGCCGAGGATCATATGTGGATCCTCTGAACCTTTTGATTTATCAATGGTCTATTGACTGCAGCAAAATGAATACGGGTATGGCCCCTATGCCTTGCTCGTCTGACTTGGCAAGCATGTGAAGGTTGCGAGCTCCGCAACAATGGACTTAGCATGCTACTTTTCAGGGGTCCTTTACTGTGACCCCTTTTTTTTGACTGTTCATTTATGATTCATGCCGTCAGCCTAAGATAGGCCGGGTTCATGCTGGGGTGATGTATGATGCAGCACGCAGAATGATACCTGGTCGGTAGACACGTCTTCTCAGGGTGTTAGACTGATTCGATTGAAAAGTAAGAGGTAGAACATGGGAACTTCATTGCAACGCACTATGGCTCTGATTCCGCAAGGTAGTCTGGAAGGCTATATCCAGGCCGTCAACTCGATCCCTGTGCTGAGCGCAGAGGAAGAGCGCGAACTGGCGATGCGTCTGCAGCAGGATGGGGATCTCGAAGCTGCACGCCAGCTCGTTATGTCGCACCTGCGTTTTGTCGTTCACGTGGCCAAGAGCTACTCCGGCTATGGCCTGCCTCAGGCCGATCTGGTGCAGGAAGGCAACATCGGCCTGATGAAAGCCGTCAAACGCTTCGACCCGAGCGTGGGCGTGCGTCTGGTCTCCTTCGCCGTGCACTGGATCAAGGCCGAAATCCACGAATATGTGTTGCGCAACTGGCGCATGGTCAAGGTGGCGACCACCAAGGCCCAGCGCAAGCTGTTCTTCAACCTGCGCAAGTCCAAGAAGCGTCTGGGCTGGCTGAACCACGAAGAGGTGCAGGCCGTGGCTGCCGACCTCGGGGTATCCGCTGCCGACGTCACCGAGATGGAAGCGCGCATGAGCAATTACGATCAGGCCTTCGACCTGGTCGGTGACGATGAAGACGAGGGTGGCTTCGCGCCGGTGCACTATCTGGAAGACAAATCTTCCGATCTCGCGGCGAACATCGAGAACGACAACTGGGACAGCCATGCCACCCGTCGCCTGAGTGCGGCCATGGCGACCCTGGACGAGCGCAGCCAGCACATCATCCGTGCCCGCTGGCTCGATGACGAGAGCAAGACCACCCTGCAGGAGCTGGCCGATACTTACGGCGTCTCCGCCGAGCGGGTGCGCCAGCTTGAGAAAAACGCGCTCAAGAAGCTGAAAGATGCCATGGATGCCTGACGGCCTCCTCCGGTAAGAAGCAGGGCCTGATGGCCCTGTTTTTGTTTTGCGGGGATCTGGTCGGCCTTGCCTTGGTTACCCTTGTGTATGGTATGTTGCCGCCACTGCCACAGTAGGGAGAGCAGAAGTGAAACTGTTGAACGACTTGTTTACCAACAACCGCGAGTGGGCGGAACGGATCAAGGCCGAGGATCCCAATTTCTTCGCTACCCTGTCCGCCCAGCAGGCACCCGAGTACCTCTGGATCGGCTGTTCCGACAGCCGGGTTCCAGCCAACCAGCTGATGGGGCTCTTGCCGGGGGACGTCTTTGTCCACCGCAACGTCGCCAACCTGGTGGTGCACACCGACTTCAACTGCCTCTCGGTGCTGCAATACGCGGTGGAGGTGCTCAAGGTGAAGCACATCATCGTCTGCGGCCACTATGGCTGCGGTGGCGTCAAGGCTGCGATGCAGAACCAGGAGCTGGGTCTCATCGACAACTGGCTGCGCAACATCAAGGACGTCTACTTCAAATACGGCGAACAGCTCGAAGCCATCGAGGATGAGCACGAGCGCTTCGACTACCTGTGCGAGCTGAACGTGGCCGAGCAGGTCGCCAACGTCTGTCACACCACCATCATCCAGAATGCCTGGCGCAAGGGGCAGGAGCTGGCGGTGCACGGCTGGATTTACGGCATCAAGGATGGCCTGCTGCACGATCTCGATCTCTGCATCAGCGGCCCTGACCAGATCCCGGATGTCTATCGCGCCTGGCCGGACATGCGTCCGCCCCATCGTCGCCGCTGAGGACCAGCCGGTGGCTCCTGCGCTCTACCTTCAGATAAAGCAGCACATCCTGGACGGGATCCGCGAACGCCACTATCAGGCGGGCGACCGGATCCCGACCGAGGCCGCCCTGTGCGAGCAGTTTGCCGTGAGCCGCATGACGGTGAACAAGGCGCTGCGTGAACTGGTGGCCGAAGGCTGGCTGGTGCGCACCGCCGGATCCGGCAGTTTCGTGGCCGACAGGCGTACCGAGTCGCCGCTCCTGGCGATTCGCAATATTGCAGACGAGATCGCCGAGCGGGGCAGCGAGTACAGCGCGCGGGTGATCCGGCTGCAACGTCAGGCCGCCGACGAGAAAGTAGCGGTGCGTCTGGGCCTGCGGGTCGGGGCGCCCACCTTTCACAGCCTCATCGTCCATCAGGCCGATGGGGAGCCGCTGCAACTGGAGGAGCGCTTCGTCGATGCCGAGCGACTGCCCGGCTATGGCGAGCAGGATTTCACCCAGCAGACGCCAAACAGCTATCTGATGGAGATCTGCCCTCTCTCCGAGATGGAGCACGTGGTAGAAGCCGTGTTGCCGAGTGCCGGCGAGGCCGGGTTGCTGCAGGTGCGGGTCGATACCCCCTGCCTGCTGCTGCACCGGCGCACCTGGTCGGACGGCTACCTGGTCTCCTATGCCCGCCTGCTCTCGCCGGGCTCCCGCTACAAGTTGAGCTCCAAGACCCGATTGGCTTGATTGTATATACATACAAGGCATTTGAAAGCCCACCTCTCGGTGGGCTTTTTTGTGCTTACACTCTAATAAAGCCTCTGTTATCAAGATGTGAACTTGATCCTTCCTTTCTTTTCAGAGATGGGCTATAAATTATTGTATATACATTTAGAGGTCGGTATGAACAAGGAACTGTTGAACTGCGAGCGGGTCTGGCTCAACGTGACACCCGCCACCCTGCGCCCCGATCTGGCGGACTACGGCCTGCTGGAGCCCCATGCCCTTGGCGTGCGGGATGGCAAGATCCACGCTCTGGTCCCCATGCAGGATCTCAAGGGCCCCTATGCCGCCTCCTGGCAGGACATGAAGGGGAAGCTGGTCACCCCCGGTCTCATCGATTGCCACACCCACCTCATCTTCGCTGGCAGCCGCGCCGAAGAGTTCGAGCTTCGCCAGAAGGGGGTCCCCTATGCGGAGATCGCCCGCAAGGGGGGCGGTATCATCAGCACGGTGCGCGCCACCCGGGCAGCCAGCGAGGAGCGGCTCTATGAGCTGGCGTTGCCGCGGATCAAGTCCCTGATCCGGGAAGGGGTCACCACAGTCGAAATCAAGTCCGGCTACGGCCTCACCCTGGAAGACGAGCTCAAGATGTTGCGGGTGGCCCGTCGTCTGGGAGAGACGCAACCTATCCGGGTCAAGACCACGCTGCTGGCGGCCCATGCGGTGCCGCCGGAGTATCGCGACGATCCCGACTCCTGGGTCGAGACCATCTGCCAGGAGATCATCCCGGCGGCGGCCGAGGCAGGTCTCGCGGATGCGGTGGATGTCTTCTGCGAGCACATCGGCTTCTCCCTTGCCCAGACCGAGCAGGTGTATCTGGCGGCGGATCAGTACAACCTCGCGGTGAAAGGGCACATGGATCAGCTCTCCAACCTGGGGGGCAGCACGCTCGCCGCCCACTTCGGCGCCCTCTCGGTGGATCATCTGGAATATCTGGATCAGGACGGGATCCAGGCGCTGGCCCACCGTGGCGTGGTCGCCACCCTGTTGCCCACCGCTTTCTATTTCCTCAAGGAGACCAAGCTGCCCCCGGTCGCCGCCTTGCGCAAGGCGGGGGTACCCATGGCTGTCTCTTCCGACATCAACCCGGGCACGGCTCCCATCGTCTCCCTGCGCATGGCCATGAACATGGCTTGCACCCTGTTTGGCCTGACCCCGGTGGAGGCCATGGCCGGGGTGACCCGCCACGCCGCCAGGGCGCTCGGCGAGCAGGAACGGCTGGGGCAGCTCAAGGTCGGAATGCTGGCGGATTTCCTTGTCTGGAACTGCGGCCATCCGGCCGAGCTCAGCTACCTCATCGGTGTCGATCAGCTGGTGAGCCGTGTGGTCAACGGGGAGGAAACCCTTCATGGATAAGTTCAACGGGATCGACATGTCGGTCTGGCAGGGGCGTCAGGATCCCGAAGACGGCGAGCTGGCCCTGCGCTGGCACGATAGGGTGCAACCCTGGCAGGGGAATCGCGAACCCGGCATGGTGCTGCTCGGCTTTGCCTGTGACGAAGGGGTGCGCCGCAACAAGGGGCGGGTCGGTGCGGCCGGTGCACCGCTGGCGGTGCGCAAGCTGCTGGCCAACACGGCCTGGCACCTGGGCGCCCCCGTCTATGACGGCGGGGATCTGGCCTGTGAGGACGGCGATCTCGATGCCGCCCACGGGCGCTTGGCCGAGCGGGTCGCGAGTGCACTGGATCAGGGACACTTCCCCCTGGTGCTGGGAGGCGGCCACGAGGTGGCGTTTGGCAGCTGGAGCGGCCTGAACCGTCATCTTGGCGGCGAAGGGCGGGTCGGGATCATCAATTTCGACGCCCACTTCGATCTGCGCATGAAACAGGAGCAGGCGAGCTCGGGCACCCCCTTCTTCCAGATTGCCGAGCAGTGCGCTGCCCAGGGCACCCCCTTTCACTATGCCTGTCTCGGGGTGGCCGAAACCGCCAATACCGCGGCGCTCTTTGCCCGCGCCGAGGCGCTGGGAGTCTGGCACGTGCTGGACGAGGCGATGACGCCGACCGAGCTGCCAGCCTTGCTAGGCGGGCTGGATGCCTTCATCGCCCGTTGCGACCACCTCTATCTCACCATCGATCTCGACGTGCTGCCGGCGGCGGTGATGCCGGGAGTGAGCGCTCCCGCCGCTCGCGGCGTGGAGCTGGCGGTCATCGAGCCGCTCATCGCCCATATCCGGGCCAGCGGCAAGCTCAGGCTCGCCGATCTGGCCGAGTACAACCCGAACCTGGATCAGGACAACCGCAGTGCCCGCGTGGCTGCGCGCCTGGTTCACCAGTTGACCAAGTAGTGGCGCACCGCGCCGCCTGACTGCATCGCTAAACAAGGAGTGTCTATGTCTGTACAACACCAGGATCCCCGCCACGATCCGAGCCGCGTGATCCGTGCTCCCCACGGCACCCAGCTGACCGCCAAGAGCTGGCTCACCGAAGCGCCACTGCGGATGCTGATGAACAACCTGGATCCGGATGTTGCCGAGCATCCCCAGTCCCTGGTTGTGTACGGCGGCATCGGCCGCGCCGCTCGCAACTGGGCCTGCTATGACAAGATCGTCGAGGTGCTGACCCGGCTCGAGGACGATCAGACCCTGCTGGTGCAATCCGGCAAGCCGGTCGGGGTGTTCCAGACCCACAAGGATGCGCCGCGGGTGCTCATCGCCAACTCCAACCTGGTGCCCCACTGGGCCAACTGGGAGCACTTCAACGAGCTCGATAAAAAGGGTTTGATGATGTACGGCCAGATGACCGCTGGCTCCTGGATCTACATCGGCACCCAGGGCATCGTGCAGGGCACCTACGAGACCTTCTTCGCGGTGGCGAACCAGCACTTCAATGGCGAGCCCAAAGGCCGCTGGATCCTGACCGGGGGCCTGGGTGGCATGGGCGGTGCCCAGCCCCTTGCCGCCACCATGGCCGGTTTCTCCATGATCGCCGTGGAGTGCGACGAGACCCGTATCGATTTCCGTCTGCGTACCCGCTACGTCGACAAGAAGGCCCACAGCCTGGATGAGGCGCTGGCCATGATCGAGGAGGCCAAACGCAGCGGCACCGCCGTCTCCGTCGGCCTGCTCGGCAACGCCGCCGACGTCTTCGCCGAGCTGGTGGCTCGCGGCATCACGCCGGACGTGGTGACCGACCAGACCTCCGCCCATGACCCGGTACACGGCTACCTGCCCCAGGGCTGGAGCGTGGCCCAATGGCGCGATCTGCAAAAGAGCGCACCGGACGAGGTCAACGTGGCGGCTCGCCGCTCCATGGCCCGTCAGGTCGAAGCCATGCTGACCCTGCAATCCCGCGGCGCCGCCACGCTCGATTACGGCAACAACATCCGCCAGATGGCGCTGGAAGAGGGGGTCAAGAATGCCTTCGACTTCCCGGGCTTCGTGCCGGCCTACATCCGCCCGCTGTTCTGCGAGGGCATTGGCCCGTTCCGCTGGGTGGCGCTCTCCGGCGACCCGGAAGACATCTACAAGACCGACCAGAAGGTAAAAGAGCTGATCCCGGACGATCCCCACCTGCACAACTGGCTCGACATGGCCCGCGAGCGCATCGCCTTCCAGGGCCTGCCGGCGCGGATCTGCTGGGTCGGTGTCAAGGATCGGGTGCGCTTGGGTCTGGCCTTCAACGAGATGGTGAAGAATGGCGAGCTGAAGGCACCGGTCGTCATCGGGCGTGACCATCTGGACTCCGGCTCGGTGGCGAGCCCGAACCGCGAGACCGAATCCATGATGGATGGTTCCGACGCCGTTTCCGACTGGCCGCTGCTCAACGCCCTGCTCAACACCGCCGGCGGCGCGACCTGGGTTTCCCTGCACCACGGTGGCGGTGTGGGCATGGGCTTCTCCCAGCACTCCGGCGTGGTGATCGTCTGTGACGGCACCGACGATGCCGCCAAGCGGGTCGGCCGCGTGCTGCGCAACGACCCGGCCACCGGTGTGATGCGTCACGCCGACGCCGGCTACGAGATTGCCATCAACTGTGCCAGCGAGGCGAAACTGGATCTGCCGATGATCGACGCCACCGGCAAAGGGGTGAAATAAGATGTTCGAACTCAATCTGCAACCGGGCAAACTCTGCCTCGCCACCCTGCGCCGTGTCAGCCGCGAGCCGGTACACGTCAGCCTGGATCCGGCTGCCCTGGCGGGGATCCACGCCTCCGCCGCCGTGGTCACCAAGGTGATCGAGCAAAACCGGGTGGTCTACGGCATCAACACCGGCTTTGGCCTGCTGGCCAACACCCGCATTCCGGTGGAGCAGCTGGACGAGCTGCAACGCTCCATTGTGCTCTCTCATGCGGCAGGGATTGGCGAGTACATGGATGACGCCACCGTGCGGTTGATGATGGTGCTCAAGGTCAACTCGCTCGCCCGTGGCTTCTCCGGCATCCGGCTGACGGTGCTCGAGGCCCTGATGACCCTTATCAACGCCGAGGTCTACCCCGTGGTGCCGAAGAAGGGCTCCGTCGGCGCTTCCGGCGATCTGGCGCCCCTGGCACACATGAGCTGCCTGCTGATCGGTGAAGGCAAGGCCCGTCACAAGGGCGAGCTGATCGACGCCGCCACTGCCCTGAAGATTGCCGGGCTGGAGCCCATCGCCCTGGCGCCGAAAGAGGGGCTGGCCCTGCTCAACGGCACCCAGGCGAGCACCGCCTTCGCGCTGGAAGGGCTGTTCCATGCCGAGGATCTCTACGCTGGCGCCATCACCATAGGGGCCATGAGCGTTGAAGCGGCGCTGGGCAGCCGCCGGCCGTTCGATGCCCGCATCCACGAGGTGCGCGGTCAGCGCGGCCAGATCGATGCGGCCGCCTGCTACCGCCACCTGCTGGTGGACGGCAGCGAGATCGGCATGTCCCACCACAACTGCGAGAAGGTGCAGGATCCTTACTCCCTGCGCTGTCAGCCCCAGGTGATGGGCGCCTGCTTGACCCAAATCCGTCAGGCCGCCGAGGTGCTGGTGTGCGAGGCCAACGCGGTCTCCGACAACCCCCTGGTGTTTGCCGAGGATGAGGAGATCATCTCCGGCGGCAACTTCCACGCAGAACCCGTGGCCTTTGCCGCCGACAACCTGGCCCTGGCCATCGCCGAGATCGGGTCGCTGTCCGAGCGGCGCATGGCGCTGCTCATCGACTCGCGCATGTCTGGCCTGCCGGCCTTCCTGGTGAACAACGGCGGGGTGAACTCCGGTTTCATGATCGCCCAGGTCACCTCGGCGGCCCTGGCCTCCGAGAACAAGACCCTGGCCCACCCGGCCTCGGTGGACAGCCTGCCCACCTCGGCCAACCAGGAGGACCACGTCTCCATGGCCACCTTCGCCGGTCGCCGGCTGGCGGACATGGCCGAGAACACCCGCGGCATCCTGGCGGTGGAACTGCTGACAGCGGCCCAGGGGCTCGACTTCCGCGCTCCCCTGCGCTCCACCGAGCTCATCGAGCTGGCCAAGGGCCGTCTGCGGGAAGAGGTCAGCTTCTATGACAAGGACAGGTACTTTGCACCGGACATCGAGGCGGCCGCCGCCCTGCTGGGCCGTGCCAGCTACAACGACCTGATCCCGGCCGGGACCCTGCCCAGCCTCTGAATTGGAGCTTGAGCAACCATAAAAAAGACCGCCCATGGGGCTAATGCCAGTCAGTTAAGCCTGACTGGCATTGTTTTTACTAGGTTTTCTCGTCGCATACTTCTGTGGTTTGGCTTTGATGCACCTTGGGTAACTTCGTTCTCGGCGGGCGGGTAACTTGAACTGCTCTGCCTGTTTGTCCAACTCAGCGACACGCCCTGGAACCATGCCCGGTGACACAAACGGCAGGCAACTGAGTTCATGCAGCAGATACACCGATGCCATGTGAAAGCTCAACTGGCTGGCCGTATAGCCCTTTAAGCTCGCCGCCATCCTAACCATCTGATATCTCAGTAGGTTATAGGCCAATACCAAGCCCCATAGCTCCTGCCTTACTCCATCGGGTTTCTTGCTGCGCAGCGTCAGCCGGTGCTGTTGCAGGCTATGTTTCATCTCCCGATAGCCCAGCTCGATTTCCCAGCGATTCTGGTATAGCTCCATCAACTCGCTGGCCGGGAAGCGCAGCGGGTCGGTGAGCGAGGTCAGCACCTGCCGCTCCTTGCCGTTTACCGTCCGGGTCAGCAGCCGGGCTTCGAACTGCTCCGGCAACTCGCTCCACTTCTTCTTGGCCTGCGGACTGGCACTGAGGCGTACCAGCACATCCTGCCGCCCCAGCTTGCGGATGACCTCGTATTGAGCCCCCTTTTTCAGCGGAATAAGCCAGTGACGCGCTACGCCCTGGCGTTGCCAGGCATGGAGTAACCCCAGTGAGTAGAAGCCCTTATCGAACAGGGTCAGGCTATTATCGGGTGTTTTTTCAATCAGTTGCTCTGCCAACACCATCTCGTTTACCGCACAGGAGTCCATCACTGTCTGGGTCAGCAGATGACTGGTCAGCTCCATCTGACACAACATGCGGACCTGGGGATATTGCGTCTCCCCCTGGACGGTTTTCGACTTGGCAAAGGCGCCGGCATTGTCCGGAGTATCGGGCGTGCGCCAGACCACCCCGTCCACGGCCAGCAGCTGCAAGCCGGCCCAGGTGGGGTGCTGACACTGCTGATGCCAGAGTGTGGCGGTCTGCTGGAACACCTGTCGAACGGCTTGGTCAGCCAGTTTTTGGCGCGCCTGGATGA
>NZ_JBFOCN010000063.1:0-7233 GCF_040907815.1 Aeromonas sp. s6 | reverse complement strand
AGGGGCTGGAGGCCATCAAGGGCCAGAGCCGCGCTCTGGATTAATCCTCATCAGCAGCCGCTACATGGCTGGCCGGGTAAGCCGTGCGCCCGGTGCGGATGAAGCGCCCCTGTTACAGAGGCTGGCGGTTATCAAGGCGCAGGCCCTCTCGCGGGCTGATTGATGAAAATAAGGAATTAGTTGGCTGCCATTGTTTCGTTGGCTTCATGAGCCCGCCCTCGCTAGGATAGCGACCTGTTGACTCCTTCAGGCTCCAGGCCATGCCGGGCGCCGCCAATCACACGAGGTCTATGGATGGAACTGGAACTGCTCACCCTGGTCGCCCTGTTCGGGGTGGCCCTCATCGCCGGCTTTATCGATGCCATCGCCGGGGGCGGGGGACTCTTGACGGTGCCGGCCCTGCTGGCCACCGGCATGCCGCCGGCCCTGGTGCTTGGCACCAACAAGTTGCAGAGCAGTTTCGGTTCCTTCTCCGCCACCTGGTTTTATGCCCGCAAGGGGCTCCTTGAGTGGGCCATCATCTGGCCGGCGGTCATCTGCACCTTCATCGGGGCGGCCATCGGCACTCTGGCGGTGCAGACCATCGATGCCGCCATCCTGGAGCGGCTGCTCCCCTTCCTGCTGATGGCGTTTGCCTGCTACTTCTACTTCTCCCCCAGGGTGAGCGATGCGGAGAGCCAGCGTCGCCTCACTCCCATGGCGTTCGCCCTGCTGGTGGGCGGGGGCGTGGGCTTTTATGACGGCTTCTTCGGGCCGGGCACGGGGTCGTTTTTTGCCATCGGTTTCGTGGCCCTGGCGGGCTTTGGCATGGCGCGGGCCACCGCCCACACCAAGCTGCTCAACTTCACTTCCAACATCGCTTCCCTGCTCTTCTTCACCCTGGGGGGCAAGGTGGTGTGGAGCGTGGGGCTGTGCATGGCGCTGGGGCAGTTCATCGGGGCGCGCATGGGCTCCAAGCTGGTGCTCAAGAAAGGGGTGAAGCTCATCAAGCCGCTGCTGGTGACCGTCTCCCTGGTGATGTCCGCCAAGCTGGTGTGGAGCCAGTACCCCGAGCTCTTTGCCTGGCTGGGCTGAGCCGATATCCCCCATGACGAGGGCCCGATCGCAGATCGGGCCCTCTTGCGTTTCAGCCCAGTGCCGTCAGTTGCCGGAAATGGGCTTGCAGCGCCTGCACCAGGCGGGCAATGCGATCGCGCTTGAGGCTGTTTGGCCGATAGACCAGGTGGAGCGGGCGGCCCAGTCCCGGCAGGGGGCGTGCCTGTGTCCCCTGCTCACCCACCAGCGCCAGCAGGCCGGCGGGCAGGAGCACGGGGCCAATGCCTGCCTTGGCCAGCTCGATCAGCGCCAGGTAGGAATCGAGCTCCATGGCGGGGATAAGCCCGAGGGCGGCCAGGGGCTCGCGCAGATAGCGGTTGGAGGGGTTCTCCAGATCCATGGTCAGGATCTTGCGCACCTTGCCCTGCATCCCCTGACTCACGTCGCCTTCAGCCAGTTGCTTGCTGGTCACAGTTTCTTGCAAGGCGCCCTGGTGATCCGGCTGCGCCGCCTCATCCAGAGCCTCCCCCACCAGATAGAAGGGCTCCTCCAGCAGCCGTTCGGCACACAGCCCATGGCCAGGCGGCAGGCGGCCGGCGCAGATCCCGAGCAGGGCATCCCCGCCGCGCACCCGGGCCAGAATGACCGGGGTGTGGTGGGTAGAGAGGGCAATGTGGGGATCCCGTTCAAGATAGGCGTGCATGAAGCGGGCGAGGTAGCCCGCCAGCAGGGTTTCGGAGCAGGCGATGGACAGAGGGGTCTGATCCGTGAGGATCTGGCTGTCCGCCAGCACCCCCTTCATTTCGGCGAGGCTCGGGGCTACCCGGGCGAGCAGTTCACGGGCCTGGGGAGTGAGGCGGATATGACGGCCATCCGGCTCGATGAGCTTCTTGCCAAGGCGCTGCTCCAGCTGGGCGATGCGCTTGCTGACCGCCGACTGACTGATATAGAGGCGGCTTGCAACCTTGGCCATGGTGCCCTCGCTTGCCAGCAGGCAGAGTGTCTCCAGCCCTTCCAGTAACATGCGTCCTCCCTCCTCGTGTGTTGGACGCGGTTACCTTAGGGGCTGGTGGCATCAGGGGCAAGTACCGTTTGCGGCCCTTGATAGCGGCCAGCGCCACGCCTTGACGGGGGGCGCGAAGATCACCAGGTTGCCAATGAGACTCACCACCACGCCGACGATGGAGACCGTCTGCCAGACAAAGCCTTCATAGAAGGTGGAGAGGGTGAGGGCCACCAGGGGGAAGAGCACGGTGGCGTAGGCCGCCTTGCTGGCACCGATGCGCCCCACCAGGGTGAGGTAGGCGGTGAAGGCGATGACGGAGCCGAAGATGGCCAGATAGACCATGGCGGCGAGGTAGCGCGGGTCGGTGGGCAGGGTGAGTGACTGACCGAGTACCGTGACCCAGCCCAGCAGCAGCGCCACGCCGTAGACCATGCCCCAGGGTACCATCTGCAATACGTGATAGCCCTGGCGCTGTCCCCGGGCGGAGACCAGGTTGCCCAGGGAGAAGCAGAGGGTGCCGGCGCAGGCAAAGAGCAAGCCCTTCCAGCCGTTTGCACCCAGTTGCGCATCCGCCAGCACCGGCCAGAAGAGCAGCAGGGTGCCAAGCAGCCCCAGCAACGATCCTTGCAGCCAGCGCAGGCCCGGTCGTTTACCCTCGAACAGCCAGAGATTGAGGCCGTTGAAGATGCTGGCGCTGGCGAAAATCACCGCCGACAGGCCGCTCGGGATATAGAGGGTGGCGTGGTAGAAACAGAGGAAGTTGGTGGAAAAGAGCAACGCGCCGAGCAGGGCAGCATAACGCTGGCCCGCCCAGGGCAGGCGCGGAAACTTGCCGCTCACCGTGAGCAGGGCGAACAGGGCCAGGGCCGCCAGGGCGAAACGATAGAGCACCGAGACCTCGATGGGGATGGGGCCGAGCTGCCAGGCGATGGCAATCCAGGTGCTGCCCCAGATGAGGACGGTGGAAACATAGAGCATCAGATTCATGGTGTGATCCCATCAAGAGAAGATGATGTGATCAGCATGAACCGTGAGGCGGGGTGCCGGCTTGCACCATCTTGCGGTTTTTTCAACGGAGGCGCAGCCTTTGACCATGAGGCGCGATAAGATGGCGACAGGAAAGGGGCGGCAAGTGCCAGAGAGGGACGCAAGCGTGCAGCATGCCATGCAGCAGACAAGACAGGCAGGGGTCTTTGATGCCCTGGTGAGCACCGGTGCCAGGCTGGAGGACTCCTGCTGGCTGGAGCCCGGACTCGGGGTGGCGAGCTGGTGCAACCGCTACGATCAGACCCGCTACCACAAGCCGGGCAACCACACCATCAGCGTCTACCTGCAGGGGGGCGAGCAGACCGAGCGGCTGGACGGCCCCGGTGGCCATGGCGGTGCCGGCAAGGTGTGCATCATGCCGGATCACCACAGGTCCGAGTGGCTGGTGCGCGAGGAGTTTCGCTTCTTCCACCTCTACTTCACCCCCGCCCACTTCACCCGTATCGCCGAGCAGGCGTGTGACAAGGAGGGGCGTCATCTGCAACTGGAAGACAAGACCTTCATCGACGATCCCCAGGCGGCGGCCCTGGTGCAGGGGCAATTGATGAAGCTGGACTGGCAGCACGGCATCGATCGCATGGCGCTCTCCCACGGTGCCTGGATGCTGATGCTGCACGCCTATCGCCATCACACCCGCGAGGCCCCGGCGCTGCCGGAAGTGCGCGGCGGCCTGGCCCCGGCCGTGGTGCGCCGGGTGCAGGAGTATCTGCAGGCTCACCTGGCCGAGCCGGTCACCCTGGGAGAACTCGCCCGGGAGGCGGGTCTGAGCGAATACCACTTCGCCCGTATGTTCGGGCAGAGCCTGGGCTGTCCGCCCCACCGCTACCTGCTCGGGCTGCGGCTCAAGCGGGCCAAGCAGTTGCTGGCGGGAAGCGAGCCTCTGGCCAGCATCGCCGCCCAGTGCGGCTTCTCCTCCCAGGCCCATTTTGGTAACCGTTTTCGGGAGGCGTTCGGCCTGAGCCCGGGCCAGTGGCGAGCCCAGTTGTCATTCTCCTGTCACAGATAACCCTGAGACTCTGGGCAAAAGAGGTGTACCCTCTGTCTCTTGTCCATTGAAAGGAATGCCCATTGAATCATCGCAAACGTCAGACTCGTACTCGCCATCTCTGGTTCAACCACTGGAATGCCCCCCTCTATCGCGCCACCCAGCCGACGCCGCCCGAACCGCTCGTTCCTCACAGTTCCCGCTGAAAACGCCGTAACCCGATAGGATTTTTCCGGCAACTTTGCCACTATTGCGCCATCAGGATGGACTGGATATGGCCGCATGTTTCTGGAACGCATTGAAGTCAAAGGTTTTCGCGGAATAAATCGCCTCTCCCTCGGGCTGGACAACACCACTGTGCTCATCGGCGAAAACGCCTGGGGCAAATCCAGCCTGCTGCGGGCCCTCTGGTGCCTGCTGGGGGATGCCGAGCCCTATCAATTTGGTCAGGATGATTTTCACCGGCCCGAAGATCCCGAGCTCGAACCCTCGCGCACGCTGCAACTGGTGCTCACCTTCAGCGAGTATCGTCCCCAGATGTGCCAGCACTCCCGCCGTCTGGCCCGCCTCGGGGCGGCCTGGATCCCCCACAAGGACAAGTTCCACCGGGTGCATTATCGTGCCAGTGCCGAGTTGCAGGATGATGGCAGCGTGCTCACCACCCACGACTTTCTCGACGGCATCGGCAAGAGCCTGACCATCGACAACAACGAGGCGCTGGTGCGTCTGCTCATCACCATGAATCCGGTGTTCAGGCTGCGGGATGCCCGTACCGCCCGGGAGGGCATCGAGCGGCTGCCCTGGGGGGATCTGTGCGAGCAGCGGCTGGACGAGCTGGCCGGCAAGCTCACCGATGAGCCCCAGCGCATCGGCGAGCCAGAACTCAAGGAGGCGCTGCAGGCGGTGCAGCAGTTGATGGAGCACTACTTCAGCGCCCTGGCGCCCATCAAGCACAAGCCTCGCAGCCAGCGGGATATCGTCAATCGCCCCATGACCCTGCGCAATCCCGGCAACCTGCAGGTGCTGCTGCGCAATGCGGACAACCGGGCGCTGCAACTGGCCATGGCGGGCATGGCGGCCATGCTGCTCCACGCCCGGGGCAACCGGGAGCTGGAGGAGGGGGCCAGACCCATACTGATGCTGGAAGACCCAGAGAGCCGCTTGCATCCCACCATGCTGGCCCTGGCCTGGGGTCTGCTGGAGCAGTTGCCCGGCCAGAAGCTGCTCACCACCAACTCGGGGGACCTGCTCTCCTCCTTGCCCCTCAATCAGGTGCGCCGTCTGGTGCGCCGCCAGCAGGACATCCTCTGCCATCAGTTGGGAGGGGAGCGCTACAGCAGCGACGATCTGCGCAAGATTGCCTTCCATGTGCGCATCAACAGGCCCATGTCGATGTTTGCTCGCTGCTGGCTGCTGGTGGAAGGGGAGACCGAGATCTGGCTGCTCTCGGAGCTGGCCCAGATCTGCGGCTACAGCCTGCGGGCAGAGGGGGTGCGCATCATCGAGTTCGCCCAGTGCGGCCAGGCTCCCCTCATCAAGGTGGCCCGGGACTTTGGCATAGAGTGGCACCTGCTCACCGACGGTGACGAGGCGGGCGCCAAGTATGCAAGCTCCGCCCGCTCCCTGCTCAAAGGGGAGCGCGAGCGGGATCGGCTGACCCAGTTGCCGGCGGCAGACATAGAGCACTACCTCTACCAGAACGGGTTCGAGGGGGTGTTCCGGCGTGAGGCGGGGGTCGGGGGGCGCTCCACCCTCAACGCCGGGCGCATCATCGCCAAGGCGATCCACCATCGCAGCAAGCCAGGCATGGCCCTGGCGGTGGTGGAGGAGGCGGAGCGCCTCGGCAGCGAGCACATTCCCCCTGTGCTCAAACAGATGTTTGCCCGGGTGGTCGCCCTTGCCCGGGGACAAAGCTGACCGGCGACGTTGGGAAGACGGGGGGAGTTTGGATATACTCCCTGCCTCTTGTCCTTCCTTACCCTGTGATGGGTGCACCCGCACCCGGACTGCTGCCGGAGACCCTATGTTCGTCCAACTTCCTTTTTGGCTCTTTCCCCTGACCGGTCTGATGGCCCTGGGAGCCCTGATCGCCGTGGGGCTCGTCCTGTGGCGCGGGGATCTCTGCCCGGGCCAGCGCTCGCGGATCACTACCCAGCTCTTCTCGGTCTGGGTGATCACCGGGCTCTCTCTGATGCTGGCGGTGGAGGCCAAGGTTGCGGGCTGGCTCATCTGGAGCGGGGGGGCCGCCCTGGTGCTCGGTATCGTGCTCTCCCTGGTCCAGTCTCGTCTGGAGGGCAAGCGCGCCATCCCCGCCACCCTGCTGTGGTTGCCCGCCATGCCGCTCGCCCTCTACGGGCTGGGTCTGATGCAGATCCAGGGCTGGCTCGGCGGCCTGCTGCAGATGGTGCTGCTGGGGTCGGCCTTTGCCCACCTGATGCTGCTACGTGCCCGCCACCGCCTGCAAGCCTTCAATCTGCTGCTGCCCCTGGCGGGGCTGGTCTCCGCCATCCTGAGTCTTATCTGGCTGGCGGTGCTGGTGGGTTGGCAGGGGAGCAGCGCCGGGCTCGACCCGCTGATCCCCGGGGTAGTGACCCAGGCCGGCCTGCTGGTCGCAGCCCTGCTGCTCTGGTTCAGCCCCATCTACCGTCAGCAGGAGACGGCCCCCGTGGTGGTCTCCGTGACCCTGTGCGGCCTCATCATCGCCCAGATTGCGGCGACCAGCGTGTTGCACCAGCTCGCCTGATCCCGGCGCATCCTCCCGCCCGCACCTTGTTGTGCGGGCTTTTTTTATGGCAAAGAGGGGCAAGTCGGGGGGAGCGCGGGGAGGGGCCTGAGGGGCGAGAGATCGCTAGCTGCCTGAAAAAACTGCGATTTGTTGCAAAAGAGCGCAGTATGTGACGGTTTAATCCCCGAATAAACTTTTTTTAGGATATTTACTTGCAATCTCAGCGTTGGCGCCTATTATGGGCGACCTCTGACGCGGGGTGGAGCAGCTCGGTAGCTCGTCGGGCTCATAACCCGAAGGTCGTCGGTTCAAATCCGGCCCCCGCAACCAACCATTTGTATTCATGGCAAGCGCTAGCGCCTGCGGTGGAAACGAAGACAGCAAGAAGCAACTGCTCTGCTTTTTGTGGTGGCAATACAATTCGGACGCGGGGTG